>JALHPW010000292.1 GCA_022842255.1 Saprospiraceae bacterium
GCTTCATTGTACTATCGGAAATCCAATTAAACCCTCCAGTTGCTACAATGTATATCGTTAGCAATAAGCTACATACAGCAAATGCAACAATTAACACAAAGGCAGCATATGCGTGCCCAAACTTATCACCGCTAGGACTGGGTTGAAGCGAGAACGCGCCCATTGCGATGTAAATCAAGAAGGTTAGTCCAAATAATAGATAGCCAATCATTTGATAAGGTTTGAAGCGGTAAAAGTAGACCCCACACTCAAATATCCAAATGATTCAATCGATTTTTCTCCATCTTGCCTAATATTCCCCCCATCTGTCCGAATTCGAACACTCCCGTTCGGGTTCGGACATTTTCATCCGGCTAAACACCTGTATAAATAATTGAAAATCAATACATTGAAAGTGTGGCGTACGATTTGGCAATGACAAAATGACCCTAATGACGAAATGACGAATGACCCTAATGACCCAAATGGCCCAATAACCAAAACAACACCTCTCCGCTATGATCCAGAATCTACTAAAAATCTCCTTCCGCCTGCTCTGGCGCGACCGTTTTTTCACCCTGCTCAACCTCGCCGGGCTCGCCATTGGACTGGCCGCTGCACTCTTGCTCCTGCTTTGGGTACAGGATGAAATGACCTTCGACCAACAACACCGCCAGGGTGCAAACATCGCCCGGGTACTGACCAACTGGGATTTTGGCGGCAAACGGGAATGGACCATGAGCACACCTGCCGGACTTGCCCCGGCGGCCAAGGCAGAAATCCCGGAAATTCAGGAGGCCGTACGCGTCTGGCAAATGCCCCCTAAAGTATTGAGTGTCAACGCCGCCTTATTCGAGGCGCAAAAGTGCCTGATTGTAGACCAGGCCTTTTTTGAAGTGTTCGATTTTCCCCTGCTCAAAAGTGATGGCTCCAAACCGCTGTCCACACCCAATGGCATCCTGATTACCGAAAAACTGGCCCGCGCCCTGTTCGCCGACGCCGACCCCCTAGGGAAAAACCTGCGCTTCGACAACAAACTTGAACTGACGGTTACCGGCGTTTTGGCCAATCCACCCTCCAATTCCAGCATCCAGTTTTCCTGTCTCCTGCCCTGGGAACCCGTCGCCAACCAAATGGTGCGCGACCCGAAAAACGCCTTCCATTGGGGACAAATGAGTTATACCAGCTGGTTCTTGATGCGCCCGGATGCTGATCGGGAGGCGGTGGCCCATAAATTGGCTGCCATCGCGGCCAGACACCGTCCTACTTATGAGCCCTTCTGGTATGCTTTGCAACCCATCCAACAGGTCTATCTGGATTCTGCATCCTTTATGAAATACGCCGGTACCAGTGGCGACCGCAAAACCATTTTCGTTTTTGGCTTGATTGGCCTGCTGATTCTCGGTATTGCATGTATCAATTACGTCAACTTGGCCACCGCGCGCGCAGGCAACCGCGCCAAAGAAGTAGGGGTCCGAAAAACGGTCGGGGCCGGAAAGGGACGTTTGTTTGCCCAATTTTTATCGGAATCCACGCTTATGGTACTCATGGCCACTAGTTTGGGGGTGTTGTTGGCCATGGCTGCGCTTCCGGTGTTCAACGAATTGTCGGGCAAGGACCTGGTTCGCGCCGATTTTTTCCAACCCGCAGTGTTGCGTGTAATCTTTGGGGCAGCCTTGCTGACCCTCTTGTTGGCGGGACTTTACCCGGCCTTTTTGCTGACGCGCTTTGATCCGGTGCGTGTATTAAAAGGGGTTTCGGCCTTGTCCAGCGGCAATCCTTTCCTCCGAAAATCGCTGGTCACCGTACAATTCACCTTCTCTATCGCCCTGATTATCACAGCCTTAACGATGTCGAGGCAAATGGATTTTTTCCGCAACATCAAACTCGGGTACGAGCGGGCCAACATGTTCTCGTTCAACACGTACGGAAGCGCCAAACCAGCTCATGTGGTCCAAGCCGAACTCACGGGCAAACCCGGCATTGGCACCATCGGTCAAAGCGACAACCCCTTCGTGGGTCTTGGCAGCCAGAACGGCAACATGGATTGGGAAGGAAAATCCACAGGCAAAGACCTCCCGATTTGGCAGATTGGCATGGACAACGAACTGCCCGCCATGTTGGGCCTGGAATTAGTGGCTGGGCGTTGGTTCCGCCCTGAGATGAATGGTGCCGACAGTTTGTCTTTCATCGTAAACGAGGCGGCCGTGCGTGAAATGGGCTTCAAACCTGAAGAGGCCGTGGGCAAATGGATTGATTTCGGCGGGGTACGTGGCACGCTGGTAGGCGTAATGAAAGATTTCCATTTTCAGTCCCTGCACAGTCCCATCGAGCCCCTCATTTTGTACCAAAATCCGGAGTGGCGCGACATGTTTTACATCAAAACCGTGCCGGGCAAAACTGCCGAGGCGATTGCCTCTGCCAAGGCGGTGTACGAACAGGCTTGTCCCGGAAAAATATTCAAGTACCAGTTTTTGGATGAGCAGTACGACGAAATGTACAAAACCGAAGCGCGGGCAGGCAGCCTGTTCAACCTGTTTGCGGGGTTGGCGGTATTCATTTCCTGCCTCGGATTGTTTGGCCTGGCTACTTACAGCGCAGCACAGCGCACCAAAGAAATTGGCATTCGCAAAGTGCTGGGTGCCAGTGTGTTGGGCATTGCCGGTTTGCTTACCCGCGATTTTGTGAAACTGGTCCTCTTGGCCTTTGCACTGGCCCTGCCCCTGGGCTGGTGGGCTGCACAGAAATGGCTGGCTGACTTTGCATACCGGATTGAATTGCACTGGTGGATGTTTGCCGCTGTAGGGCTAGCCGCTGTGGGCATTGCCGTGCTGACCGTGAGTTTTCAAAGTATCTGTGCAGCCCTGGCCAATCCGGTAAAGTCTTTACGGAGCGAATAACCAAATCCACCATTAAACAAATCCACAACCCATGCTATCCAGTTACCTGAAGCTTTCTCTGCGCAACCTGCTGAAAAACCCCTTGTTCACCACGCTGAACGTCTTTGGGTTGGCCTTGGGCCTGGCGGTTTCCTTGTTGCTGTTTTTGCACGTAAAACAGGAGTTGTCCTTCGATAAATACC
Organism: Saprospiraceae bacterium; assembly: GCA_022842255.1. GTDB lineage: Bacteria > Bacteroidota > Bacteroidia > Chitinophagales > Saprospiraceae > M3007. The sequence continues at coordinate 3,062 of JALHPW010000292.1, forward strand.
ATTCCAAGGCACCACAAATCCACCGGGTAATCCTGAATGCTTTTTGGGACCCAAGCGCGCCTGAAATGATCGCGAATGCCCCTAATGTAGTAGGACCCGCCATGAAAGAAGCCATCCCGGCGGTGGAGCAATATGCCCGCCTGTTGCATCATGGATTTGGGGAGTCGGCATTCATCACGGCTGGGGCAAACAAATTTGTGGAAGAAAGACTCTTTTGGGCAGACCCCGGTATTTTTGAAATATTTGACATTCCAGCGCTGGCGGGTGATTTGGCCTCCGCCCTCGTAGCGCCCAATACGGTTGCGCTAAGTCGCTCGACGGCAGTGCGCTATTTTGGCACTTCCAACCCGATTGGCCAGAGCATCAAAGTAGACCAGATGCCCCCGCTGGAGGTCAAGGCGGTTTTTGAGGACTTCCCTGGAAATTCCTCTTTGAACCCACACGTGCTCGGTTCTTTCAAAACCATGAAATGGGCCAATAATCGCCTGGTGTGGAGCAACGCAAGCTTTGAAACCTGGTTGTTGCTCAACCCAGATGCCAACCCCAAACAGGTAGAGCAACAATTGGCCGCCTTGTTGGACAAAAATGTAGAAAAGGCCAATCAATGGTTCTCCATGTGGTTGCAACCCTTAAAAGACGTTCATTTCTATTCCTCAGAAATGAGCAACAACTACTGCGACCGACTCGGCGACTCAAAGCAGGTAGGGATCTTGGGCGCCTTGGCACTCGCCATTTTTTTGATAGCCTGTTTCAACTACATGAACCTTTCCACGGCCCGCTCCCAGTTGCGCTTCCGAGAGGTAGGTATCAACAAAACCATGGGGGCCTCCCGCCGACAACTTGCCCTGCGGTTTTATGCCGAAACAGGGATTTTGGCCTTGTTTTCCTTGCTTTTGGCGGGAGGTTTACTTCTGCTAGGCATCCCTATGTTCAACAAACTGGCCGACAAACAATTGAGCACCAGTCTTTTACTCCAGCCAGCTACACTAGCTGCAGTATTGGGCATTGGAGTCGTGGTAGTCTTGTTGGCCGGCTCTTACCCTGCCTTTTTCCTCTCCGCCTTTCAACCCAAAAACCTCCTGCAAACCTCTTTTAGGAAAAGCAGTGGCGCGGGTTTGTTTCGCCGCAGCTTAGTGACCGCACAATTCAGTGCCTCCATTGTGCTCATCATCGGCACGCTGGTCTTGTACAAACAGATGCAGTTTATCCAGCAAAAAAAATTGGGTTTCGAGCCGCATCAGGTGGTAGCCATCACCACCATTGCTGCGGAAAACGCAACTCAGATAGATGCGTTCATGCAAGGTTGTCAAGCCTTGAGTACAGTGAGTGGGGTTTGCCAAGCACAAACTTTTCCTGGTAAGGAAACCAGCATTCGCTCCCTTTCTAAGTCGAGCAATTCGGAGAACGGGGCCGAACTACTCACCAACCGTGTCTCTAGCGATTTTGAAAAAATATTGGGAATCAAATTGCTGGCGGGCAATACCCTCCCCAAAAAATCACCCACGGATACCATCGTAAACGTGTTGTTGAACAAAACCGCGGTGGATATCCTTGGAAGCACACCAGACGAAATTATCGGGAAAAAAGTGGATTGTGATCTTGGGAATAATGCTTACGTGTGTGGAGTAACGGAGGATTTTAATGCCGAATCGCTACACAAAGCCGTGGGTGCCTATGCCTTCCATGATGCGTTGACCGAAAGCCATCGCTTTCTGCTTGTGAAAATGAATACCACGAATTTGCCAGAAACCATGCGCCAAATCGAGCATGTTTTCCAGCAATCCTTGCCACAATCCGCGTTTGAATATACGTTTTTGGATGAGTACATGCAGTCCCTTTACCGCAGCGAACAACGTACTGCAAAGGTGGTACTGGTATTCTCCTTCTTGTCTATCCTGATTTCGTGTCTGGGTTTGTTTGGGTTGGCAACTTTTGCCGCAGAGCAGCGGACGAAAGAAATTGGGGTGCGCAAGGTATTGGGTGCATCTGTGGCCAGTATCACGGGTCTTTTGGCAAAGGACTTTATGAAACTTGTGCTCGTGGCCATCCTAATCGCCTCTCCCATAGCCTACTACTTCATGGATGCCTGGCTGGCCGATTTTGTGTACCGAATTGAGGTGTCGTGGTGGATTTTTGTAATAGCTGGTGCCGCTGCCATGGCACTTGCATTTGTGACCGTCAGTTTTCAAAGTATCCGGGCGGCTTTGGCGAACCCAGTGAAGTCGCTGAGGAGTGAATAAGGTGTACCGTCACTCAACCCTCATCTAAAAAAATGTTTCAAAATTATATCTACAGCGCCATACGCGGCCTTTGCAAAAACCGCCTGTCCACCCTGCTCAATATCACGGGTTTGGGGATGGGTTTGGGTGCCTTTTGCCTGGTCATGCTATGGGTGGCTGACGAACGGGGGTTTAATACTTACAACCGCAACTATGACAAAGTAGGGCTTTTGTACAAGCATCAGTCGTTCAACGGTACGATCAACACCACCGAATCCAATTCCATCCCTTTGGCCGCAGCGTTGCGAGCATCTTTTGGGCAGTTTTTTGATGAGGTAGTTGTGTCTTCCTTCGGGGCCGAACGCACCATTCGGTACAATGACCAAACCGTGATCAAGCGCGGCTATTTTATGGAAAAAGGCGGCCACGAGATCCTAGATTTGCAGATAGTAAAGGGTGTGCCCAATTTTCCGCTCGACCCAACTGTTATTTTGTTGAACGAAAAAACAGCGGTTGCGCTGTTCGGGGTCGAGGACCCCTTGGACAAAATCGTGAAAATTGACAATAAAATCAGTTTGAAAGTAGCGGGTGTGTACAAAGATATACCCCAGAACTCAAACTTCAGAAACGTGTCCTTTTACGCGGATTTCGAAGCTTTTGCCAACATGGAGGAGTGGGTACGCAAATCGAAGGCGCTCTGGGAGGAAAATTCCTTTCCAATCTATGTCAAATTGGCCCCCAAAGCAGACTTTGAATCCGCTTCAAATGCAATTGCAAAGGTGGCACAGCAACATACCGACGACCAGTCGCAACCCAACTTGTTTGTACACCCCATTTCAAAATGGCGCTTTTACCCCACTTTTGCTAATGGGCAACCTGTTGCGACGGGGCTGAACAATGTAGTCATTGTAGGGAGCATTGGTTTCTTCATTTTATTGTTGGCCATTATCAATTTTGTGAATTTAGTAACGGCGCGTGCCAGTGTAAAAGCCAAAGAAATCGGCGTGCGCAAGTCCATTGGCTCTACCCGCCGGGGAATCCTTCAAATGGTCTATGCAGAACTCGCGCTTTTGGTGTTTGGGGCGGGTTTTTTGGGGCTGTTGCTAGCGCAATTCGGCTTGGTTTGGTTGAACAGCGTGACCCGAAAAACACTGGTGATCAACTTTGACGACCCTGTTTTTATCGCCAAAGCGATCGGAGTGTTGGCACTGGTGGCGTTGTTGGCTGGAATTTACCCGGCCATGTATTTGTCGTCATTTAGTCCGATAAAAATTTTGAGGGGCTTTAAAATCGGCTCGTCAAA
>JALHPW010000293.1 GCA_022842255.1 Saprospiraceae bacterium
TGGTCGTTTTACCATTCGAGCCGGTAATGGCTACAATCTGGCATTTGCCTGCGTGGCGGTAACCCAATTCAATTTCGCCAATTACGTTGATGCCCTTGGCCCGAACGGCTTTCATGACCTCACTTTTCTCCGGAATACCTGGGCTTTTGATGATTTCTGTGGCATTCAAAATTTGATCCAGGCTGTGCTGGTTTTCCTCCCAGGCAATACCGGCATTATCCAACTCTACCTTGTATTGATCTTTAATCCCGCCTTTATCACTCACGAACACGTCATAGCCAAGGTGTTGGGCCAAAAGGGCCGCACCTGTACCGGATTCCCCGGAGCCTAATATGACTAGTCGCTTTTTCATTTCTAAGCTGTTTTTTTTGCCACGAATTGCACGAATTTCCACTAATTAAATTCGTGTACATTCGTGTAATTCGTGGCTATCGGATTTTCAAAGTAATAATCGTAGCCACCGCCAATAAAATCTGCACAATCCAGAACCTCACTGATATCGTTACCTCGTGATACCCTTTTTTCTGAAAGTGGTGGTGAAGTGGCGCCATCAAGAATACCCGCCTACCCTCTCCGTACTTCTTTCTGGTGTATTTGAAGTAATAGACCTGAATAATCACAGACAGGTTTTCAATCAAAAACACCCCACATAACACTGGAATCAACAACTCTTTCCTAGTAATAATGGCCAGCGCTGCGATAATCCCCCCCAAGGTCAAACTACCCGTATCGCCCATAAAAACCCTTGCCGGGAACACGTTGTACCACAAAAACCCGATACACCCACCCAATAAACACGCTGAAAACACCACTAATTCACTGCTATAAGGGATATAAAAAATCTTCAAAAAATCAGCGGCCAAAGAGTTGCCGCTCAAATACGCCAACATCCCAAGCGCAGCAATCACAATGGCCGAAACCCCCGCCGCCTGCCCATCCAAACCATCAGTCAAATTGGCTCCATTGCTCACCGCAGTAATGACGATGATGACCATAATCACAAAGAAGATAGAACTCAAATCCCTTGCATTGTCTCCTAAAAACCACAGAAAACGCGAATAATCCAGTTCGTTGTTCTTAAAAAACGGCACATTCGTAATCGGTGCTTTCACGTACACCATTTCTTTATAGGTATTAGGTGCCGATGGGTCCTTGATAAAGAGGGTTTCCATGATTTCATAGCCTTTCTGTGTGGCTATTTCCGGTTCCATACGCACCACCACCTCGTCATTGACCAACATGGTAACCCCCACTATCAACCCCAAACCAACCTGTCCCATGATTTTAAACCGACCTTTCAAACCTTCCTTATCCTTTTTAAACACCTTGATGTAATCGTCCAAGAACCCAATGGCAAACATCCAAACCGTGCTAAACAACATGAGCAGGATGTACACATTGTCCAATCGAGCCATCAGCAAGCACGGGATCAGGGTGGCCGCCACGATGATAATACCACCCATGGTTGGGGTGCCTGCTTTGGAAGTCTGACCGGCGAGACCGAGGTCGCGCACGGTCTCACCAATCTGTGCTTTTCGGAGCCAGTCTATGATCCTGCGGCCAATGACCAATGAAATCAGCAGCGACAAAATCATCGCTACCCCAGCCCGAAATGAGATGAACTTGAACAGGCCCGCTCCTGGCAGGTCGTAATGTTCTTTTAGGTATTCAAATAGATGGACAAGCATGGTGTTTCATTCTTGATTTGGTTCATTGGGAATTCGGCTATTTGAAGTGGGAGTGGTTGATTTCACTCCGCTCAATTCTTGATTCGGTTTTCAAAATTGGTTGTGGGGCGATGTTGCATCGCCCCGCAACCTGCTCAAAATCAAAATAGTAGTCCCTCCACTATTTTATCTTTCACCTGTTTACCCGCCGAAGTCCCGAGGACTCGGGACGAAGGCGGGCACCTTCAGGCTCATTTTTCCTCAAAAAACTTCGACAACATCTGCTTGTCGTCGAAGGGGTATTTCACCCCCTGAATATCTTGGTACTTTTCATGTCCTTTGCCCGCTACCAAAATCACGTCGTTTGGACCGGCAAGTCGGACTGCTGTTTTGATCGCTTGCTCCCGGTCTTGAATGGTGAGCGTTTTGCGCAAACCTTCTGCGTCCAAGCCTGCTTCCATGTCCTTCAAAATCGCTGCCGGGTCTTCTGTGCGAGGATTGTCGCTCGTCAGAATCAATTGTTCACTAAGCCGGGCCGATACCTGGGCCATCAAGGGCCGTTTGGTTTTGTCGCGATCGCCACCTGCACCAGTCACCGTAATGACCCGTGAGCTCTTCTTTTTCAATTTGGCAATGGTTTCCAGCACTTTTTCGAGTGCATCTGGGGTGTGGGCGTAATCCACGATGCCAATGCAGCCTGGTTTTGAAGGGTGTGCGAGGTAATCGAATCGGCCTTCTGCGCCGGGCAGATTGCTGAGGGCGGTGAGGATGTCACTCTTCTCTTGAAACCTCATAGGTTTAGATAAAAGCAGCGTCGCCACCCCATAAGCCGCTGCCAGGTTGTAGGCATTGAATTCGCCTATCATCCGGGCATGGACCTGTTCGCCATCCAACTCCAAATGCAAACCAGACAGACTGTTTTCAATGATTTTTGCTTTAAAATCAGCAGGCTTTTTGAGGCTGTAGGTATGTTTGGCAGCGCGGGTGTTTTGCAACATCACCATACCGTTTTTGTCGTCGGCGTTGGTGAGTGCAAAGGCTGTCTTAGGTAAATCGTCAAAGAACTTTTTCTTCGCATCGCGGTATTCGGCGAAGGTTTTGTGGTAATCCAGGTGGTCGTGTGTGAGGTTGGTGAATACACCGCCCGCAAATACCGCCCCGGCAATCCTGCGCTGATGCACCGCATGACTACTCACTTCCATAAACACCTGACTACAGCCTGCATCCGCCATTTTGCGAAGCAATTCGTGCAATCGGACCGCATCCGGCGTAGTGTGGGTACTGGATAAAACTTCCTGCCCTACCCTGTTTTCTACCGTACCGATGAGGCCACATTTGTAGCCCATTGCGGTGAAAAGTTGCCAAAGCAGGGTTGCGGTCGTGGTTTTTCCGTTGGTTCCAGTGATGCCCACGAGGGTAATCCCTTCCGATGGGTTTCCGTAAAAGTTGGAAGCCATTTGGCCCAGGGCCTCGGCGGAGTCCGCGACGCGGATGGTAGTGAGGAGGTGACTCGAAGTCACCTCCTCACTATAAACCACTGCCACTGCCCCGTTTTCTATTGCTTTGTCAATGAACTGATGCCCATCTACCGCCGCACCACGCACTGCCACAAATACATCTCCAGGCTGCACAGCGCGACTGTCGAACCGGATTTGACCGATTTCGATGTCCGTGCTGCCTTGTGCTTCTAGCACTTGCAGGTTTTGGAGGAGATGGGTTAAAAGCATTTTTATCAATTTTTTATTCCAAAAACAAGACACAGGTCTGCCCACTAGCCCGAGTCCCCGGCGCCAAGCTTTGTCTTCGCACCTTTCCAACGCCCTCCACACGCACCCTGCAACCCCGGTTTTCCAAAAGATATATGGCGTCTTTCAAGCCCATACCGACCACCGACGGAATGCTCTTATCTCCAACTACCCGGTTTTGCATCGTGAGCCCAAGGCTGTCTTTGGCAATTACCACTCCCCAATCCGCTAGGTCGGAGGCGGGTTCAAAATCCAGTCCCAACCAGCGCAAACTCTCTTTCATGTCTGTTTTCGAACCTGCGTCATAACTTGGCAACTGGCTGTATTTCAATGGCTTGGGTGCATCCGCATTCACAGGCCGGTGCAGTTCGGCTTTCATGGCGAAGCACTTGTCTGCAATTTGGCGGAACACCGGAGCGGCTACTTCCGAACCGTGATAGCCGCCGCGTTCGGGCTCGCTAATGACCACAATGCAGGAATACACCGGATTTTCAGCCGGGAAAAACCCACAAAAACCTGCCTGGTGGCGGATGCCCTTGGAAGCTCTGAATTTGTGGTAGTTCAACTGTGCCGTACCGGTTTTACCCGCGATGTCAAAGTTGTCTGTCCTGATATTGCGCGCCGTTCCGGTTTTCACCACCTCGGTCAAAAGCTCCTTGGCTTTTCGCAAGGTGTTTTTGGAAGCAATGCTGCGCCGGATGGTATAAGGCCGAAACTCTTTGATAACCTCTCCATAATGCTCGGTGCGTTGTACGAGGTAGGGCTTCATCATCCGCCCGTCGTTGGCCACAGCGTTGTAAAACGTGAGCATTTGCAGCGGGGTGTACAACATTTCATACCCGATACTCATCCAAGGCAAGGTCGTGCCGCTCCATTCACTTTTGGGGTCCTCCGGATTTTTTACAATCGGGTTTTCTTCGCCCCCGATTTCGATGCCGGTGGGCATATCGAGGTTAAAATCTCGAAGTTGTTGCACAAATGCGCCCGGCCTGCTTTTGAAATACTTTTGTGTGAGCGTGGCCGTGCCTACATTGGACGACATGGCGAATATTTGGCGGATGGTCATGGAATCCATTCCATGTGGTTCTGCATCCACGAGTTCTTCGTCGTAAATCTTTACTTTACCCCCAAAAACAGGCACCAACTCGTCAAAATCATCCAATTCACCCGCCTCAAGCAAGGCCATAAACGTGGCGAGTTTGAACATGGAGCCGGGTTCTACACGTTCGCCGACGGCGTAATTGTAGGTCTCCCAATAGCCAGCTTTTCCTTCCGACTGCGCGCGACCGATATTGGCCATGGCCCGGATTTTTCCGGTTTTCACCTCCATGACAATGGCACAACCATGGTCGGCATTGTGGGTCTGGCAAGCGTTCAACAGGGCTGTTTCGGCGGCATCCTGGATGTTGATGTCGAGGGTAGTCACCACATCATCCCCCGAAGCGGGTTCGATTTCAGCGAGGTCGTTGATGGGGATGTATACATCGCCCGGCACGCGCAACATCAATTGCTTTGGCAGGTCGTCGCGTTTTCCGTCCAAAATGGTATTGAAACTTCCTTCAATCCCAACCGGCAAGGCACCTTCCCTTTGGGCGTACCCGATGGTCCGCTGTGCCAGAATTTTAAAAGGTCGTTCCCGCCGACTGATTTGCTCAGCAATAAAGCCACCCGCATGTCGACCCTCCCGAAAAATGGGGAACGTCTTGATTAACAGGTATTTAGAATACGGCAAATTCTTTGCAATCGGCACATACCGAATCCCTCGGGTACGTGGGTCGGCATTGCGCAAGGTATCCAGCCACTGTCGATAAGCGCCTGGCGTATATTGTTGGTCTACATAGGTAGAGAGCAACCACGCGAGGCTATCCACCGCTTGGTCGTTGAAAATCTCCGGGGTAAGCCCTTCCGCTTTTGCGTCAAAATGTATGTCAAAGAACGGCAGCGAGGTGGCAAGCAAGGAACCATCATCGGCCAAAATATTGCCGCGTTGGCTCGGCACATCCACCAGTTTCACATAAAGGCTGTCTGCCTTGGCTTCCCACTTGTGGGCATCCGTAACAGTCAGCTGAAACAAGCGTGTCAAAATCACGACAGCCACCACCAGTACCACGGCTGCGACCGAGTACACACGGATTAGGACTTCGTTTTTGACGTTTAGCACGATTAGTTAATGATGAATGATGAATGATGAATGATGAATGATGAATTAGATTAGGTCAATAGAAAAGAGAAGGATGCTATTAGCAAAATCACGGCACTTGCCTTTGTTGCCAGGTTTTTCTTTTTTGTCAAAATTGAACTTCTAATTAGCCTCATAACCTCTTCAGTATCATGATAAAGTGAGGCATGTTCAGCCTCATTGATATATTCAGATTTAAAAAGCAAATCCAACCAATATTGCGTCTCCCCAGTTTCCTTTTGGGCAATTCCTAGTTTATGGATAAAGTCTAAGCCACTTTCAGCATTTGCCGCTTCACGCACCATCGCCCCTGGATTTGTACCAGAACGAAGGATTTGTTTGCTCATAACAAACTCCCTTTTTTCCTCTGTTAGGAACCGATAGAGCCTCACAACTCTAATTGCCATTCCAAATGATTTTTCCCTCAACGGGTCTTGTTTATTTGTCATAACCAAATTATTTCCGTATTCATCATTCATCATTCATCATTCATCATTCATCATTCATCATTCATCATTCATCATTCATCATTCATCATTCATCATTCATCATTTAACAATAATCACCTTCGGGCCTTTGTTTTCGAGGTCGAGGCCTACTGGCTCCAAACTTTCGTCAATTTGGCTTTGCATTGACTTGTACATCGTCTCGCTTTTAATCGAGGTGTATTCCCATTTCAACTCCTTGATTTCTTTCTGCAACGTCTGGATGCGGCGCACCCCTTTCTCTGAAAAATGTGCATTGGCGATATACAACACCCCCAAGCCGCCCAAAAAGAGCAGGAATTGAAAGTTGCCGAATACCAAATCTGTGGTGTGGCGACTGACGTTTAGGGCGTTTAAAAACTTGTTTGCCATGCGGTGAATTTGGTCATTTTATCATTGGGGTCATTTCGTCATTGGGGTCATTTTGCCATTGGGGTCATTGGGTTATCGCTTACTGGCCACTCGCAACTTTGCACTTCTGGACCGGCTA
>JALHPW010000294.1 GCA_022842255.1 Saprospiraceae bacterium
TGAGCTTGGCATCCACACACTTCTTTGGAAACAACAAATGCCAAGCTTTGACCAAACAAATAACCAAATCCCCAACAACCCAAATCCCCAACAAGAAATAGATTGTTTTCATTTGGTTTTTTTAGGGTTTTGGTGGGCCAGGCGTAAGTCCGGTCCACCTTTCTTATATTTGTGCTTGAATGGAACAAGCCAATGCTAATAAATAAACTGAAATCAGGGGTGGTGGTGGATGATCCGGAGTTTGATTCGATGTATTCGGGGCGGGTAAAAAAAATATCGGAAATTCATTTTACGCCGGTAAAGGTCGCCCAGGTTGCTGCTCGATTTCTCGTGGACAAAACAGGGACTAGGGTCCTCGACATAGGCTCAGGTGCCGGTAAGTTCTGCATGGTAGGTGCAGCGTGCACAGAAGGGTGCTTTACAGGGGTGGAACAACGGAAAAACTTGCACACGCTAGCAAAACGCCTGTCAAAACGCTACGAATTGCCCAATATCGAGCACATTCATTCAAACGTTATGACCCTTGATTTTGAGGCATTTGACGCGGTTTATTATTTCAATGCCTTTTATGAAAATATCGTCCAAGAGGGCGCCATCGACCAAGCGATACCGCTGGACAAGGCATTTTACACGCTTTATACCCAATACATGCGGGAACAGCTGGGCAAAATGCCCATCGGCACCCGTTTGGCCACGTACTTCAGTTTTATGGATGAGGTGCCGAGCAGTTTCAGGGTTCGGGCCACCGATTTTGACCTGAAACTAAAACTTTGGGAGAAAGTGGGGTGAAGATTTTGGTGAAGCTCATATATTTTCGAAAACGGCGTTGCGGTGTCCATTTCACAAGGATATATTACTACCATGCTCCTCCTGACTTGTTAAAAATAAGGGGTTGAAATTTGTCTACTGCCCATGCCGATTTTTTGAGACTCGCTTGGGGCTTGGTAATTTTCAAGGGGCGATGTTTTTTTAGATGTTTCAGAATACGAAGTAATGAAAGCCACTGGTTTGAACCAGGCTTGCTCAAGATAGCGGCCATCGGTACGGAATGCTTTTGGGCTGCAAATAAGATTATGCTGGGGGCATTGGATTTATTCTTGGCTTGGATTGCCACTACTGTGATCGATTTCAACAGGATGGTCGCGGTATAAAAGTGACCCAATCATCATGATTATGGTGGTAGCCAAAATCACAAAAAACAATACACCTTCGTCGAAAGTGTCTATGCGTTGCCATTCGGGTATTTTATAAAACAGCAATACCGTAATCAGTCCGCGTGGAATGTAGAACAACTCGGGAAACAAATCGTATTTGTGTACAATCCGCAAGTAAATAAAACGCAATGCCAGCAAAGCTGCCACAATGATGGAACCAAGCTGAAGCACATCCGGGTTCTTTAAAAAGGCCAAATCAATCCCGAATCCAAAAATCAAGAAGAAAAAAGTACGGATCAGGAATGCCGATTCAGAAGTGATAGACTTCAGGAATGCTGCCATATCATTTACACTATCGTCTGAAAAATAGGTTTTCAATGGTTTCCATTGCACTAATTCCCAGTTGTTCACTACCAGTCCGAACATCAAAATGGTGAGCAAAGAAGGCAATTGCATACTCTTGCCGCCTACGTATACCACCACTAAAACAGCAAAAACCAGGAAAAACTTGACGTTTACCCGGTTTTTGACCAATAGAAGCATTAGTCCAAAACAGACACCTACAGAGAGCACCAATGCAACAGGGATGCTTCCAATAAACCAGGAAGCCGATTGCCAAGTGATGACCTGCCCAACGGTGAAAAAGTTGAACAACATGATGCCTATGACATCTGAAAAGGACGCTTCGTAAATCAAAAACTCCTTTTTCTCGTGGCTCAAATGGTGTACGCTTGGCAATACGATTGCACTGCTCACCACACTCAGCACGATGGCGTAAACCAAACAGCTAATAAAGGGCGATTCTGGTAACCACCATTGAAGGATGCCAGCGACCCCAAGGGCCGAAACTAAAAAAATCACCAGCGCAGACCGAAATGAATTCTTAATTAGAGGCAGTTTTTTTCTGGTAATTTCCAAATCAAGCCCAGCTTCAAGTACAATCATAATCAGGCCAACCGTTCCTAAAATTTCCGTTGCCGCCTGGGGGATTTGTATAGAAATTCCCAAAGAAATCGAAAGCTGCCGAAATAACATACCAGTTCCCAACAACAACAAAACAGATGGAATACGGGTGGCCCGGTTCAAAACTGAAAACAGATAAGAAAGTATAATGAGGCCACAAACAGTAAACAGGATAGCAAAAGAAGAGAAATGTTCCATATTGGGCAAAGATAGCAAAAGTGGTTTGAGCGCTCCCTAATGGGTGGGCATGCTCCCCTGTATTATCTTTGCTGTATGAGACCAATGCTTTCCAAAAAGAACCTGCGTTACCACTGGCTGGCGTTCCGCAAACATGACTTGAGGGCAAGTGGCACCGTGTTTTTTGTAGCCCTGCCGCTTTGTTTGGGTATTTCACTTGCCTCTGGGGCTCCGGTGTATTCAGGGTTGTTGGCCGGTATAGTGGGTGGGCTCATCGTAGCGCCCTTGAGTGGCTCTCAGTTGAGCGTTAGTGGTCCGGCAGCTGGTTTGACGGCCATTTGCGCCGCAACTATTGCCACTTCTGGCCTGGATGTGTTTTTTCTTTCGGTGGCCGTGGCAGGTGTGTTGCAAATATTACTTGGCGTATTCCGCTTGGGCGGGTTCACCCATTTTATCCCCGCAGCAGTAATAAAAGGCATGCTGGCAGCCATTGGTATCATCTTGATTTCCAAACAGATACCAGCGCTGATAGGCTATGACAAACCAGATTTTTGGTCAAACGAGCTGTTCAATATCCTCACTTTTCGGCACGTCTTCAGCAATGTCCAAAGCCTGTACGAAAGCATCACCCTGGGCGCTATCCTGATTGCTGCCCTGTCGCTGACCATGCTCTGGGTTTGGAAAAAGACCTTGGCCAAACGGGTTGCTTTTTTGCCCACCTCCTTTGTGACGGTATTGTTTGGGGTGCTTTTAGCGGTGGTCTTTGAGCGTTTTTTGCCAGGACTTGGACTTAAGTCTACGCAGTTTGTCCAAATCCCCGACAATATCCTCAGTTCAGTGAAATTGCCAGATTTTGGTCTCGTTACTGGCCACCTCGAAATCTGGAAAAACGGACTGGTTATTTGTTTTGTGGCCACGCTCGAAACCTTGTTGAGTATCGAAGCCATCGACAAAATAGACGCACAAAACCGAATTACCCCACAAAACCGGGAACTGGTAGCACAAGGCACAGGCAATTTACTGAGTGGTTTGTTTGGCGGATTGCCCATTACGGCGGTCATTGTGCGTAGTTCGGCCAACGCCGAAGCGGGCGCCAAAACTTGGCTCTCTGGTTTTACCCATGGTTTTTGGTTGTTATTGGCCGTGTTGCTGGCCACCAATTTGGTCAACCTGATTCCGTACTGCGTACTCGCCGCCATCCTCATTCGCACGGGTTACAACCTGGCCAAACCGAGTATGTTTCTCGCCGTCTGGCGACAAGGTCGTGAGCAGTTTCTGCCTTTTATTGTGACCATTGGGGCGATATTGTTCACCGATTTGATCATAGGCGTATTGGTTGGGGTAGCGTACAGCGTGTACTTTTTGATCAAACACACTTATCGGGCGGGTTTTACGGTAAAAGAAAAAACCGAAGGCCACATCCGTCATTTCACCATCGAATTGGCGCTCAATGTGAGTTTCCTCAATAAAAAACGGATTTCAAGCTTGCTTGATCAATTGCCGGAGTACTCGGTAGTGGAAATCATTGGCACTGACAGCGTGTACATCGATCACGATATTCTGGAGATTATCCAACAGTTCAAACCCAAGGCGCATAACAAGCATATTCAGTTGATATTGAAGGACATACCGGAGGTGCAGACGATTAGTTTGCACTGAAAAAACAATGTCGGCAACCACATCCTAGGATGGCGAAATCGTCGACTTAGCACCCCGACAACGATCGCTGCAGTACTTCACTTCGTCCCACACCCTTTCCCATTTCTTCCGCCAGGAAAAAGGCCTTCCGCAGGAGAGGCAGACTTTCTGAGGCAAATCAGATTTTTTGATTGGCTTTTTGGGCTTTTTCATCCTATCACTGGAATTTCTTGAGGCCAGCTGTCAGGCTTGGCATAACTGAGCCGTGCAATGCGCTGGGTGCGATGGTAACTGTCCAAGCCGCTACAAGTCAAGCTGCCGGCTTTTTCAAGATCCACAAAACCATCGGGTTGAAGCACGTGGTCTGGAAGCAAAACATGCTTAATTTGACCAATGAGCAGAATAGTGCCATTGAGGTCGAGCGGAATTTTTTCGCGCATTTCCATCGCAAAACGAATTGGGCTTTCCGCCACAAACGGCGCCGGAAAATACTCCCAAAATTCGGGTGTCAGGCCAGTGGCTTTAAATTCCGACTCCCCTTTGGGGTAGCGCGCCGAGGTCTGATGGGCTTGTTCGTACATCTTATCCGTGAGGTGATTGAGGGTGTAATACCCCGTGTATTCGATGTTGGATAACGTGTGGCGCTCTACAGTGTCCGGACGAAAAACCAAACCCCACAACGGTGGGTTAGCGCCTAAATGGAACAGGGAATTGAAAATGGCCAGGTTGGTCACGCCCTGCCCATCCACCGTGCCCACCAAAACCACACTCTTAAAACCGCCCAGGGAGTTGATAAATGTCGCCCGGTAGCGTTGCTCCATATCGGCGATTTGGGAAGCGGAGAATTGGGTCATGTTGCTGATTTGATTTTTGTTCGAAGTACACAAGGATTGAAGCCATTGCTTTTTACACCATCCGAATGGTCGACATTCCGCCGTCCACATGCAAAATCTGTCCGGTCATCCAGGAAGATTGATCGCTGAGCAAAAATTGGATCGCATGGGCAATGTCCTCGGGCTGACCGATTCGGCGCATGGGGTGCCGTTTGTCGCTGGCTTCCAGTTTTTCGGGCGAATTGATCAATTTTTCAGAAAGCGGCGAGGCGGTCAGGGAAGGCGCCACCGCATTTACCCGAATGGTGGGCGCCAGCTCGGCAGCCAGCGCCAAGGTAAGGCCTTCTATCGCACCCTTGGCCATACTGATGGAGGTATGGAAATTCATGCCCTGCGCAACCGCAACCGTACTCATGAAAACGATGGAGGTACTGGGTGGTGCGTTTTTCAGGTTTTGCAAATAGCGCTGCACCACGCTGACCGCTCCCAAGGCATTGATTTTGTATTCTTCCAAAAACTCTTCTTCCGAAATCCGGTGCATCGGTTTCAACCGTATCGTCCCTGGAAAATACACCAGGCCATCCAGCGCTTGAGACAGTTCGGGCAAAGCATTTTTGGTGTATTCCTGTACTTGAAAATGCTGGTCGTACCCCAAACCATCCAGGTTCTTGGTACTGATTCCAATAACCGTAAATCCGGCATCTTGAAGCATCTGCCGACAGGCTTGGGCAATCGAACTGGAAGCCCCTGCGAAAAGGTATGTTTTGGACATGAAACAGGTTTGAATAATGTGGCGGTGAAACTACTTCGCAAAACCAAGAAATACTGAAGTGGTTCAAAATACCGGGACACTACTTAAATCACTTTATTTGCACCGTATTCAAAGGAGGCGGTTTGCCTCAGTTTTTAACTTAAATCTTCTCCCACCATGCTTGAACTATTAAAACACCCCTGGCATTGGTCAGTTGCAGGCGTTTTTATAGGCCTGATTGTGCCAATCTTGCTAATCATTGGCAACAAACATTTTGGCATCTCTTCCAGTCTGCGGCACTTATGCGCAGCTTGTTTGCCCGCCAAAATCCCCTTTTTTCATTATGACTGGAAAAAAGAAATCTGGAACTTGTTTTTCGTGGGCGGCATCCTCATTGGGGCGGTTATTGCGACTGTTTTTTTGAAAAACCCTGCGCCGATTGAGGTTAACCCGGCACTTGCGAGCGACCTGGCTGGTTATGGTGTTACACACATTGACGGGCTGGTGCCCACCGATTTGTTTTCCTTTGAGAGCCTGTTTACCCTTCGCGGATTTTTGCTGATGGTTGTAGGCGGGTTTTTAGTCGGTTTTGGTACTCGGTATGCCGGTGGGTGTACTTCCGGTCACGCCATCATGGGCCTTTCAAATTTGCAGTGGCCGTCATTGGTGGCAACCATCGCCTTCATGATTGGCGGTTTCTTGATGACGCTTTTTGTACTTCCTTTCATCCTCCAACTTTGACAAAATATGAGCCAAGCTAACATACAAAACTTTAATGCGGCCACTCCCGACACTGATTTTGAGGTCCGGTCGCTGGACACCATTTGTATCAATGAATCGGAGCTGGTGCACCCATGGTGGTACAACCTAAAATATATGCTCGTGGGCATCTTGTTTGGGGTGGTATTCATCAAAGCTGAAATTGTGTCCTGGTACCGCATCCAGGAAATGTTCCGACTCGAATCCTTCCACATGTATGGGGTGATTGGCACCGCAGTAGGCGTCGGCGCACTCTCTGTATTTTTAATCAAAAGATTGAAAATC
>JALHPW010000295.1 GCA_022842255.1 Saprospiraceae bacterium
ATAATCAAGTTTTTATGGTTTTTCTTGCCATTTCATTCAGCCTCTAAAATTATAACACACGGCAGTGTCCACGCTTCCAAGCCACAAAATTTGTCCAAAAAATGAACGAAGGGGCTTTTTTACTTCCCAGATTTTGAGATTGGCTTTTTGGGAAAATAGCTCAGGCTGGTTAGGTTTTCATGGCAACCAACACCAATAGTTATAGCCACAACAAAACTTGGGCTAACTAAACAATTTCTTGCCTAAACCATGCTTGCAATTATGAAAAACACAGTGCTTGCCCTTTTTGTCAGTACCATGCTTTTGCCCATCAGCGCTTGTAAAAAAGACAAGGCTGAAACGGGGCCGACCGTGCTTACAGCCAACACCAACATTCAGGCAAAAATAGATGAATACAAGGCTTTGTTGGGGCCCGATAATGGCGGCGACCCCGGAACAAAAGGCGTTTCGGGATTCCGGGAGGTCAATTGGGACGGTCTCAGCGATGCAGAATCTGCCCCCAATTATTATACCCCCGACCTTTTTAACAGTGCTACCGCGCCAAGGGCGCGAGGGATAGTGCTTTCCACGCCAGGAACTGCCCTCTTGGTAAGCGCCGACAGCAACAATCCTACAGGTACGCCACCTTCGTTTGGACACATCAACCCTACCTATTCCCAGATTTTTCCAGCGTTTAGCGGGGAACGGCTGTTCTCACCAGTGGGCAGCAATATCGCGGACATCCGTTTTTATGTTCCAGGCAGCAACGTCAAAGCTGTTGTGCGCGGGTTCGGCGCGGTGTATGTGGATGTTGACCGGGTGGAGAACACAGCCTTTGAGTATTTTGATATCAATGATAAATCCTTGGGGACGTATGCCACGCCGGTATTGAACAATGGGCATGTTTTCCTAGGCGTATTGTTCCCCGAAGCGGTGGTTCACCGGGTCAGGATTGAATACGGCAATTCCCCACTCGGCCCGAACGACGGGGGCGGCACGGATGTGTCCGTAATGGATAATTTTATCTACGGGGAGCCTCAAGCGGCCCAATAGCCCAAGAATAGCAAGCGGGGGTTTTTGCCCTCAATGCAGGTCGGTGCGCGTGTAGTCGCGTGGCCGGCCTGTTTTACGTAATCCGCTTTAGGCGCAGGTCTTTCACCCTCCGCAATACCAGGGGCACTTGTTCGATTTCCACGGAATCACTGTCCAGGCCAAACCAGTTCTGAGGCGAAGCAGTGACGCTTTTAACCGCCAGATACACCCGCATTACGGCCTGTTCCCAGACAGGCAGGTCGTTTTCATGGGAAAGGAATTCCTGAATCAACACAAATTTGAAGTCCCCTGTGGCAATTTCCCCATGACCGATATGATAACGCGAAGTGATGTTCAATTCATCGTTTTCAAGTAAGTCTTCCACCACCTTCCGCAAGAAAAGATTCATCCGTTGTTCCACCCGAAAGCCCAGTCGAAGGTTGACCTTGTACACATCATCCCGCGCAATAGTATTGACCTTATATTCCATGGTATAAGGCTCGTCGGTGGTTTCAATGTTGACAAACCAATAAATATCGGCGCGTTTGGGTTGTGTCTGAAGGATGGAGTACAGTATTTTTTCCTCGACCTTTTTAGGCGATTTGGTGCTGCTTAGAAACACCAGATTGGTGGCGCATTTCGGGATGTTTTCATCGCTCCCCAACAAGATGAGCTGGTCGATATAGTCATTGATTTTGACATTTTGCAGGTAGCGGTTTTTGACTTTCTTGGCCTGTACCCACACAAACATGAGCAGGAACAACACAGAGGCAATCAACACGGTAATAAAACCCCCGTCCTTGAATTTCAACAGGTTGGCCGCAAAAAACGCCCCCTCAAAACAAAGGTACCAAATCAAGAACGCCCACACGAAGAGTGGCTTTACCCGGTGCAATACAAAGAAATTAGAAAGCAATATGGTCGACATGAGCATGGTCAGGGTCACGGAAAGCCCGTAAGCCGCCTCCATGTATTTGCTCTCCTGGAAATAAACAGTAACAAAAACACAACCTGCCCAAAGAAGTGTATTCACCGCAGGGACATAGAGCTGACCTTTCAATTGGGAAGGGAAAATTACCGTCAACTTAGGCAATAGCCCCAGTCGAATGGCTTCACTTACCAAAGTAAATGACCCGGAAATCATGGCCTGACTGGCAATGATGGCCGCCATGGTAGCGATGGCTATGCCAAAAGGAAGGAAAAAATCGGGCATTACCCCGTAAAAAGGGTTCACGTGTTGGGCCTCCATTTTTTCGCCCATCAGTGCCATAAAAGTGGGCAATTCCTGTCCCTCAAATTGCAAACACCAAGCTGCCTGGCCAAGATAGTTGAGTACCAGACAGGCTTTGACAAATATCCAACTGATGCGAATGTTCTGAATCCCACAGTGCCCCAAATCTGCATAAAGTGCCTCGGCCCCCGTGGTACACAGGAAAACTGCGCCCATCAACACCAAGGCATTGGGGTGGTGGACCAGCATTTGAATCGCATATACAGGGTTTAAAGCCTGCATCACCGTCCAGTCGTGCGACAAGGACATTACCCCCAATACCCCCAACATGGAAAACCAGACCAACATGATGGGGCCAAAAAATTTCCCAACCGCAGCAGTGCCAAATTGTTGGAAGATAAAAAGTATGGAAATAATCACCAGCGTGATCTGAACGGTAGGCAGGTGGAAATTCTGTAGGGCTGGGACGGAGGCCAAACTCTCTATCGCCGCCGAAACCGTGATAGGGGGCGTGATCATACCTTCCGACAACACGGCACAACCGCCAATCATGGCCGGGAACAAAAGCCACTTTTTGCGTCGACGCACCAGGGTATAGAGCGAAAAAATGCCACCTTCTCCTTTGTTGTCGGCACGAAGCACCAGCCCAATATATTTGAAGGAGGTTTGGATGGTAAGCGTCCAAAAAACGAGTGAAACCGCCCCTAGAATGGTTTCACGGTTCACCAACCCTTCCCCAACGATGGATTTCATCACATACAAAGGGGAGGTACCTATGTCGCCATAAATGATGCCAAGGGTGATAATCAGGCCCGCCATGCTTAGGCGGTGGTGGTGGGAATGTTCGCCGTTTACGGGCATTTTCATTGCTTTGGAGCTCCCTTAAGATCCGGTTGCTAGTTTCAGGCTTGCAAAAAATGAGAATTGGGACTAGTAACTGGAAGCTTTGTGAGAAACTACTATTTATTGGTGAGTACTAAATATTCCCAAGGTTTTAGGTTCAACTGCATGTCTTTGGTCAATTGTACGGTACTGGCCTCAAAAACACTCAAATAAACCCCCGAAACTACCAAATCGCTTGGCCGCAGGGTTACGGCACAAGGTTTTTTGCTTAGGTTGAGCACAACGACCAATCGATCCCCATCTTTTTCACGGGTGAAAGCATAAACCTGG
Source organism: Saprospiraceae bacterium (assembly GCA_022842255.1). GTDB lineage: Bacteria > Bacteroidota > Bacteroidia > Chitinophagales > Saprospiraceae > M3007. Next base: position 3,416 of record JALHPW010000295.1, read on the forward strand.
TCGTCATGATCGGTCTCTATCTTTTCAAGCCTGCCACCATGTTTGCCCGACCAAAGTGCACGGTTGTTGTGACGCAAGTCGCAAAGTTTTTGAAAAAATGGCGTCTTGTCAAAGTTTTTCCATTGGATGGGGTCTTTGGAAAAAAAGGCCAATCGCTGAGAAAGCCCGTCTTCCTGTCCGTTGTAAAGCATGGGCATTCCTTGCCAAGTGAAAGCCAGGATATTAAATACGTCTGCCGCATCCCCATACAGTTCAGTTTCGGTCCCGTTCCAGGAGTTTTCGTCATGGTTTTGGGTAAAATACAACTGCGAATACCCCTCTGGATAAAACCCGTTTAAAAAGCGAAACAAGGTATCAAGCGATTGGGCGTTTTGCTTCCCTGCGGCAATATCCTTGGTCACGTCCTTCCATTTCCAACCGTAGTTTGCATTGAAACAGGAGTTGAAATGCGCGGGTTCGTCTTGCCATTCAGAAAGCATAAACACCTGTTTTACAGAGTCTAATGCGGGCCGAGCCTCTGCCCAAAAGTCATTGGGTACCAAGCCCGCCATATCGACCCTGAAACCATCTATGTCACAATTTTTGAGCCAGTATTGCATGGCCGCAATCATGGCCTTTCGGGTGGCAGGATTTCCGTAATCCAGGTCGCAAACATCGCTCCAATCCTCAATTGGCTGACCACGCTCGTTGATGGGCACCGTGAAGTCGCCATTGTATCGGGTATAATACTCTGGATGCGTTTTTTTCCATTCAGCATCCCAGGAAGTGTGGTTGGGCACCCAATCCAGGATGACCTTCAAACCCAGCGCATGGGCTTCAGTTACCAGGCTTTTGAAATCAGCCTCGGTCCCAAAATCTGGGTTGACGGCCATGTAGTCCCGTACCGAGTAAGGGCTCCCTTGGTCGCCCGGTTTAAGTTTTCGACGCTCCACCCCAATCGGGTGGATGGGCATTACCCACAACACATCAATCCCCAGGTCTTTCAGCCTCGGTAAGCCTGCACGCACCCCGGCAAAATCGCCGGTGGGGGAGAATTGGCGCACATTACACTCATACAGGATAGCGCTACGTGCCCAATCTGGTTCTGGCACGTTGGTGGCGGCAGATTTCTCTGGCATGTTTACAGCAGGTGTGGACTGGTTCTGGCAGGCGGCAAAAGCCAATACAGCGAACAGGGGAAAGAGTAGTTTTTTCATAGTCAAACGGTGCGCGGTTTACGGTATGCGGTGCACGGTGTACGGTATACGGTTGCTTACCCGCCGTGTACCGTGTACCGTAAACCGCAAACCGTCCATCGTTATTGCTGCTTTTCGTCGTCAAGTAAGTTATCGTCCAAAAGACCGCGTTTTTTGGCGGTTTCTCCGTAGCCGTGCAACTGTATGGGTTTTTGGACTTTCCGCATCCGGATATTTAACACCTCCACAAAAAGGGAGAAGAAAATGGCAAAGTAAAGATATCCCTTAGGTACTGAACCTTCCGTGAAGTGGCCCAAATGCGCCGCTTCAGCAATCAGGGAGAAACCTATTAATATCAGAAACGAAAGCCCCAACATTTGGACCGTAGGGTGGTCGTTTACAAACTTGCTTACAGGGCCCGAGAAAATCATCATGACTACAACCGAGGCGACGATGGCAATGATCATGACCACCAAGTCATTGGAAAGCCCCACTGCTGTAAGGATGGAATCAAAGGAGAATACCACATTGATGAGTGCTATTTGCATGATTACGGCATTGAGTGCCGCCTTGCCTTTATTTACCTTGGGGTCGTCGCCCTCGTCGGGGCTTTCAAGTTTGTGGTGGATCTCGTTGGTTGCCTTGTACAACAAAAATACGCCACCTAGCAATAGGATGAGCCCTTGTCCGGTAAGCCCACCATGCAAGCCCAAGAAATCCACGTGGAAAAGCGCCTGGTCCATCCCCATAATCCAGGTGATGGCAAACAGCAGGACTATACGAAGGCCCATGGCCAACAACAGGCCAATGTTTCTGGCCTTTGGCTGTTCGTGTGCCGGGAGCTTGGCAGAAACAATACTTAGGAAAATGATGTTATCTACCCCCAACACGATTTCCAAAAAGGTGAGGGTCAAAAGGCTGATCCAAACTTCTCCAGAAGCGAAGTTTGGCATGGTCAAGAGGAACATGCTGCAAGATGTTAGTTATGGATGGCTGGTTGTTGGGGGCTGGTTACTGGTTATTGGTTATTGGGTGCGGACTACTGGTTATTACTTGTTTTTCCCGATAGTGCTCAGTAACCAACAACCAGTCACCAGCCCCCAATATACAGCACCCAATTCCCGGGGCAAGGATACGGCGTTTGTGGGAATCGTTGGCGTCGCGACATTTTATGAACTTGAAAAAGGTAAATGTCGCGGGCTAAGAAAGGGGGGCTTACCTTTGTTGCATTCACAAATAAAACCTGCTTAACCGCAGGTAACTACTGCTTTATCATGAAAAAACACTCGTCTTTACTGCTTTTCCTATTCCTTGGCGCTTCTGTTTTTGCACAAACTGGTGCAAAAAAATATGTGCTCATCGAACACTTCACCAATTCCAGATGCAGCGTTTGCGCCAGTAAAAATCCAGCCTTTTACAGCCTGATTGGCCAGGCGCAATATGCAGATGACGTGCACCACATCTCAGTACACCCCATGTTCCCTTACCCGCAATGTGTTTTCTATCAAGCCAATACAACGGAAAATTCGGCATGGGTAGGCTTGTACCCCGGCGTACAAGGCACCCCTTCGATTGCTATTAACGGGACACTCCAAAACCCGTCTACGCCCATTCTGACAGAAGCCAAATTGCAGACTTTTTTAAACCAAAACAGCCCACTAGCCTTGCAGGTGACCGAATCCGGGCCTAACAACGCCCGGATGGCAAACATCAAAGCAAAAGCCTTGGGCGATATCCCTGCGGGCAATTATAAATTGTTTGTGGCCATCGCTGAAAAGACCATCAACCTGCAAACGCCCAACAACGAAACCGTGCACCATGACGTGTTCCGAAAAATGCTGACGGCTGTTTCCGGCGATGCTTTCAGCGCACCTGCCAATGGCGAAACGCTGGAGTTCAATTTCGAGTACAGCATTCCAAACGGCTGGAACGCCAACGAAATTTATGTACTGGCATTTGTAAAAGA
>JALHPW010000296.1 GCA_022842255.1 Saprospiraceae bacterium
GGAAGAAGTGGCTTCTATGCGTCTTTACCCCTTGGATGGTCGTGAAATGGCGCGTTTTGCGAATACTTCCGACGACAATACCTATTCCATTGCAAACCTCCCGGTTGGCAATTATGTGCTCTCTTTTGAGGACAAAAACGGAAACCTGTTTCAGGCGGTGGAAATTTACAAGCGGTAAGTTTCTCAGCCATCAGGAAGCCGCAAAACGGCAAAAGTCTTCGGCCAAGAGCAGGGTTTTTCCTTGAAAATGCTTTCTGGGGTGCAGGTGTTTTTGCATGGCAGGTACCACCTCCCCGTCCTTTTCCAGGAATGTCATGAGCGTTCGCAGCACCTTAAAATACCGGGCCAGGTCGTTAGACTGCGGGATGTCGTGCGCCCCAAAACGGGTCATGGCTTTTTGGAATGTGGCAAAATTGTATGGTGCATAAGATTCCGGGTACCGGAAGGCTAAATACACCGCAATCATCTGAAAATCACCGTGGTCGTGGTTGTTGACGATGCTCGTGGATTTTGCTTTTTTGTAATCACGCAACACCGTATCGCAGCCAAAAAGGAAACGTGAAATGCGCCCTTCCACCTCCCGGGTTTCGTTGAACAAATCATCGAACATAAGCCGAACCGTGAGCGGGTCGAAGCGCCAAAATTCGGTCATCATCCGTTTGGGCTGCCAGTTTTCGGTCTGCCAAAGCCGCCGGGTTTCGGAATTGTGGAAGCTCCCCTCAAACATGGCCGCTGGGTCGGCCGCAGCCAAATCCCAATGGTTTTGAAAATGTTGGACGGATTCCCATTGGTGCACAAATGGGTGGAATTTTGTCGTGCCCAACCACTTTTTGTACTCGACTATGGCGGCGTTTATTTTGGCTAGGACCATGATTTTGGGTATTGGTTACTGAGTATTGGTTACTGGGTATTGGTGTAGGTTACTGGGTGCTGGCAACAGGTAACCAATAACCAGCACCCAATATCCACTTAACACTTACTCAACTTCTCCCCCGCCTGTTCCAGCAAATCCTCCGTTTTGGCGAAGCAGAGTCGGATTACCTTTTCGTCTTTCAGGTCTGAAAAAAACGAAGATACCGGAATGGCGGCCACGCCAAATTCCGTGGTGAGTCGTTTGCAAAAATCGAGGTCGGGTTCGTTGCTGATGGTTGAATAGTCGAACAGTTGGAAATACGTACCCGCGCAATGCAGGGGTCGAAAACGGGTATTGGCCATCGCTTTCAGAAAAACATCCCGTTTTTGTTGGTAAAACTCGGGCAAGCCAAGGTACTCCGCCGGGTCGGCCATAAAATCGGCAAAGGCGGCCTGCATCGGGTGGTTGGCGGAAAACACGTTGAACTGGTGGACTTTACGGAATTCGCGGGTCAATTCTGGAGGGCCCACGCAGTAACCTGTTTTCCAACCCGTGTTGTGATAGGTTTTGCCGAAGGAATAAATAGCCAGGGAACGGGCGTAGAGTTCGGGATAACCCAATACGGACGCGTGTTTTTCGCCGTCAAAAATCAGGTGCTCATACACTTCGTCGCTCATCAAAATCACGTCCGTCCCACGCAGTATTTCGTTGATTTTCAACATATCTGCGGCGCGTAGTATAGTGCCCGTGGGGTTCTGCGGGGTATTGATGCAAAGCATCCGGGTGCGCGGGGTGATGCGTTTTTTCACCTCCTCCCAATCCACTCTATAATCTGGCGCCGATAAGGGACAGGTGACCACCACGCCCCCCACGGTTTCCACCGAAGGTCGGTACGAGTCATAGCAAGGCTCCAGCAAAATCACCTCATCGCCAGGGCGGACGAAGGCTGCGATGGCGCAAAAAATGGCCTGGGTGCCCCCGGCAGTCACGGTGATTTCGGTGTCCGGGTTCACGTTCGCCCCATACATCCGCTCTATTTTTTCCGCGATGCGTTCGCGCAAGGGCAGGATGCCTGGCATGGGCGCATATTGGTTGGCGCCACGGGCCATGTGCTCAGTGACCAATCGTTGCAGCCTTTCGGAAGGGTTGAAATTCGGAAAACCCTGGGAAAGATTGATGGCCCCAACCTGATTGGCCAGGCCCGACATGACGGTAAAAATGGTGGTGCCTACGTTGGGCAGTTTGGATTGGATTTGCATGGGGGCAAACGTAGGGGGTTTGTTGGAATTATAGTTCTTGATCAATCCCTGAACTTCCCGAAAGTTTCGAACTTTCGGGAAGTTGAAGCCCCCTACTCCCCAATCTCCAACATCAAACTTTCCAAACTATCAATTTTCACTTCCTTTTTACCCGCCTTTTTCCCAAACGTATCATATTTCAGGTATGCTTTGAAATCCAGTTGGGTCAGTTTGGCCAAGGACTCTATGCTGCACTGGAATTCCTGGAACTCCATGTTTTTGTCAAAATCCAGGGCCTCAAAGTCAATGCCCCCAACTACATTGGCTTGGGATAGCTTAAAGGCGGTGGCTTTCAGTTTCCTTTTTGCGTCTCTCCAAACCACCAGTTTCCAAAACTCCATTGGCACTTGAATTCCTTTGAAAACGGGGTCGTTTTCAGCAAAAATGGGCCCATTGAAGACCGAAATTTTGGCTGCAGCCCCCGATTCTTGTTTCGCGCCTTCTTCCAAAATCACCTTTTCCAGTTTGCCCCAAAGCCCTTTGCTCGTGCTGCGGTTTAGCTTGGGGGCTTGCGGACAAGCATTGGTATGCATACAGGTCAGGTCGGCAAATCTTTTGGCATCCTCAGCCGTCTCTCCCCAGTTGGCGTCTTCCCTCCGACTCATGTGTCCGCGGTCAAAGCCACTTTTCGTGTAAAACGCTTCATTCAACTGCGCTTCCCGGTCTATCCGGTTGTCGCGCAGCCAATCGTCTTCTCGTTCGGAATTATCCAATCGCATCGACGGGTTTCCATTCACGTTGATGCCACTCACCATCGGCATCTTCCGAATGGCATGTTGGATGACTGTGAAATGATGGTATTTCAACTCGATTTCATCAGAACCCTTCAGCTTCGCTGCAAAAGGGAGCAAGGCTTTGTTGGGCTGTGGCAAGGGCAATTTCACCCCCATAAAACCAGGGTCGTACCCTTCGCAATCGGAAAAATCCAGCGCGTCCTCTTTGGAGATTTTTAGGGCTTCCAGTTCCAATTCCGGGTTCAAACCCGAGCTGCTTACCCCAAAAGAAGGTCCGCCAGGCGTTGCAGTGCCTCCGGGCCTGTTTTGGACGGATACTTGCACAAAACCATTGGCCTGCAGACTTGAAGTCGGAATGGATATCTGAATGGATTCGCCGTTTGGTACCAAGGGTTGTTGTTCCTCTGATTGGATGCTCAATGGAATGTTGGCCGGGGCGGGTATTTTTATGCCGTTGACTATAGGGTCGTCGCCAAATTGACTGAATAAATGCTCAATCAATTTGCTGATGCGGATGCCTTCGTTCGCGATCCACTTGATGCGGGTGGTGTCGATTTTACCATTGACGGGTTGGATAATGTTGCCGTCAATGTCCAGGTAATGTTTGCCGTCTGCCGATTTTTGGGCTACCCCCATGTGGTGCAGGGCCACCAACTGAAACTGGTCGTTGAACACCGGGCTGCCACTGCTACCCTGCGAGGTATCGGCTTCGTACCAGAGGGTATTGTCCATCAGTTTGACAAACCTGTTTTCCCGAATCGAGAGTTGCATAAAATCCCCGTCCGGGTGATGGATTACATTCACAAACTCCTGGCCTTCGCCTGCCAGTTTGCCTAACACCGGATTCAAAAAATGGTAGCCTATGGAAGCAAGTGCTGTAAGTCCCTTAACGTCAAAGGGTTGCACGGCCACCAGGCAGTAATCCAAGCCTTGGTCGGAAAAGAAAAATTCCTCTGGCGCCAATTTGAAAATAATGGGCGTTTTAGGGCGCCCAGTGGCATCGTATTCGTGGTTGAACTGGATTTCACTGTCGCGCGCATCCACGGCGTCGTTGAAAACGTGCCAATTGGTGAGCATCAATCGGTCTGAAACCATGAACCCCGTGGCATACCCCAAAACGCTGGCGCTTTCCTTGATGACAATCCGTCCAACCTTGCTTTTGGCAGCGTTCAGGATTTCGGTGAAATTGCTGTAAACGGAATCGTTTTTACCAATCGCCCGCTCGAACGCGAAATCGGCGGGTTCGAGACCCGCGTCGCGCAACATGCGTTTGCGATTGTCGAGGTTTTGCGAAGGGGCAACGGCGTCTTTGGCCTTGCGCGGTACGTTGGATTCATACTCAGAGGCTGATTCCGGCGATTTCCACGCCTCGTATCGTTTACTGCAAGCCTCTAGTTGTTCTAGGGATACTTTCATTGTTAGGGAGTTTGGTTGAAGATTGTGATGCAAACCTACTAATTCAATCCTTTTTCAGGTATTTTTCCTTAAAACCATCATATAACTTCAAAAGGTCCTTCGCATTTCCCTGCCAGTCAAACACCGCTTCCCAGGTGCTGAGGGGTTCCCAAATGCAGGTGCCCTTGCCATGCCCGCCAGGCAGTTCGAAGGCAATTTTGTGCACTTCTTCCTTTTTTGCGGAGTATTCCACCACTATAACATCCTTGCCAAATCGCCGCACGAGGTCGGTCAAATTGTCGCGCAAATCATCCAAAGTGCCGTGCCATTTGGGGTAAAACGATTCCCCAATCACGTCGAAATGCACCCCGCGTCGGAGCATGTTTTCGATGAAAAACACTGACTCGTCGTTTTGTCCACCAAGTGCCACGTGGAGCATCATCACCACGCTCGGGTCCACGGCTTTCACAGCTGCGGTGCCCGCACAGAGTAATTGGGCGAGGCTGTCCAAATGTGCGACGGAACCCTCCGGCCAAACAATCCCGTGGTTGATTTCATTGCCGATTTGAACCATATCGGGCGGCGTGCCCTGCGCTTTTAACTGGCTGACCACCTCAAACGTGTAATCATAAAGCGCTTTTTTCAACGCCTCAAAACCGAGGCCCTCCCAGGCTTTTGGTTTGAATTGTTTGCCTGGATCGGCCCAATAATCGCTGTAATGAAAGTCCAAAAGCAGTTTCATGCCAGCCGCTTTGACCCGTTTGGCCATGGCTTTGGTGTGTTCCAAATCGCAAAAGCCATCCTTGGGGGAATAGCCGTTTTCTACGGCGGGGTTGTTGAAAATCCGCAGCCGGACGTAGTTGAAGCCATGTGATTTCAGGCTTTCAATCGCGTCCACTTCTACGCCATTCTCTTTGAATTTCAAGCCTTTCGCCTCCAATTCCGGCAAAAATGATATGTCAGCGCCCATCATTTTATCCACCGGCCTTGCTTTGGCAGCTTCCCCTTTTAGTACATATTTGGGATCGATGGTCACGGAAGTTACGCTGCCTGGAGCGACGGTGAGGATGTCGGTATCGCCTTTCCAAAGGTTCGGCGAACGCGCTTCAAAATGGATTTTACCAACGCTTCTTCCCGATTGGATGATGACCTGGCATTTCCCATTAAACAGGCGGCGTTGCCAGGCGCCGTCCGCGCATTTGTCGGGCTCGTGACTGGATGGGTCGCCATTGCCAACGCCAATGATTTTGGCATCGCCTTCGATGAAAAACTCGATTAAATTATCGGCATTCGGCACTTCCCGGCCCTCGCTGTCAAACACGGCCACATTGACCACCGTGACATCCTGTCCGTCGGCGAGCATCGTGGTTTTATAGGGCGTCAACGCGATTTCGGTGGGTACGCCCGTGGTTTCGACTTTGGCTTTCAGGATTTTTAATTCAGGGGGTGTCTTCGAGTCACCGCCTGAATGCTTGTACCCAATGGCTTCCAACTTGCCCGGTTCATAATTGACCATCCAATTGAGGTGGCCATTTCGAGGCATTACTTTTTTACCTAAAGATTTGCCATTCAAAAACAACTCGACCTCCTCGGCATTCGAATTGACCCAGACCTCGATGGGCTGCCCGCGTTTTTCCCGCCAGTTCCAGTGTGGTGAAATGTGCAGGATGTCCTTGTCCGTCCACCAGGATTGATAGTAGTAGTAGATATTTTTGGGAAACCCACACATGTCCATGATACCAAAATGCGAGTTGATGTTTGGCCAAACATAGGGAGTTGGTTCGCCGCGATAATCCAAGCCGGTCCACACAAAACCTCCCAGCCAAAAGTCGTTTTCGGCGGCCAAGGTCCACCAGGTTTCTGCGGTACTGGCCCACCAAGGCGCCGTGATGTCTTGGTCGGGCACATAGGCTCGAATCGTGTCTTTTTCGTATTCGCCACGGGTGGTCACGGTACTACCCATTTCGGTGCCGATGATGGGCTGTGTGGGGTGGTCGCGGTGGTAATCGGCTACAGCAAACTGGCGGTAATTGAAACTCCGGACCGGGATTACCTCATTGACACCATTGAACACATTGCCCACATCGGCGGCATAGGTGGAGGTGCGGGTGGGGTCGAGTTCCCGTTGTTTTTTGAGCAGGGTTTCGGCAATCCGTTTGCCGGTTGGGGTGGTATGGATCCAGCCTTCTTCATTACCGATGGACCACATAAAAACACAAGTCCGGCTGCGGTCGCGTTTCAGCAGGCGTTCAAATTGGTCCATGTAT
>JALHPW010000297.1 GCA_022842255.1 Saprospiraceae bacterium
CGGCGCTGCGGGCAAGTATGGCAACAACCAAAACCTCGTCACCACCCTTTGTTCGAATGGTTCGGGTGGTACGCACGTTCGCTTGAGTTTCTCTGGGGCGGATTTGTCGGCAGGGGATGTGCTTTGTTTTTACGACGGACCTACCGCGGCGGCGCCTTTGCTCGCCTGTGCCGCAGATTATCCTGCTGGTCAACCTTTTGTGGTGCAGGCCACGGCCACCAATCCGAGCGGTTGTATCACGGTCACCTTTCAATCCGATGGCTCAGGCACAGGTACCGGTTGGGCGGCGGCGATTTCTTGCGTGGCTTCTTGTCAGACGATTTTAGCCGACCTGGTGTCCACCAACCCGGCAATTGCCCCCGTAGATACCGGCTGGATTGACATTTGTCCGGGCGAACGGGTGTTTTTTACCGGCGCGGGCATTTACCCGCAAAACAACTTTGCCTACGCACAGTCCGACTTTACCACCACCTTTGAATGGAATTTTGGCGATGGAGGCATTGCGTATGGTCCCAACACCTCGCACCGTTTCGATCAGCCGGGAGGGTATTATGTACAATTGTTGCTGACCGATACCCTCGGTTGCCGCAACAGCAATCTGATCAGTCAACGTGTACGGGTAGCGCATCGGCCCGATTTCAACCTTGCGAGCGTTGCCCAAATTTGCGCTGGCGACACCTTGAACCTAAACGCAACAGTAGATACTTCTATGGGGGGGACGACCCTTTCGGTCACCCCCATTACCGCCTCTTTTGATGTAGAAGCCAGTCGCTCCGACTCGCTTCCTTTGCCCGACGGTACAGGAGAATTGTACGAAACGAGCATCTTTTTGACCGAGTTTTCCCCTGGACAAATTCTGGTGAACGCCAACGACCTGGAGAGTATTTGCGTTACCATGGAACATTCCTGGATGCGGGACATTGAAATCACGCTCACTTGTCCCAGTGGTCAGAGTATTATTTTGCATGACCATCCGGGCAATTTTGGCGGGGAAGTGTATCTGGGGGAACCGAACGACAACGACAACTTCAGCCCGGTGCCTGGTTTGGGCTATGACTATTGTTGGACACCCACCGCTACCAACCCGACCTGGATCGTGTATGCCAATACCATTCTGGGCGGCAACACACTCCCGCCGGGCGATTACAGCACCTTCGACCCAATCAGCGACCTGGTGGGATGCCCGCTCAATGGGGAATGGACCATCGGGGTAGTGGATCTGTGGCCTGCCGATAATGGGTTTATTTTTAATTGGTCCATCAAGTTTGACGAAACCCTTTATCCCAACATTGAATCTTTCACTCCGCAGTTTGTCAGTTGGAACTGGAACAACCACCCCTCCATCTTCTTTTCCACGATGGATAGCATTGCGGCATCGCCACAAAATGCTGGAACGGCGGGCTACACGTTTACGGTCAACGACGAATTTGGATGCTCCTGGGATACCTTGGTAAGTGTTGCTGTGCTCCCGCCAACGCACCCGGATTGTTATGTGTGTGCTACCAACTTCCCGGTTTTGCCAGATGCGAACATTTGTGTCGGCGAGTCCTTTAACATGAACGCCTCTTCGCTTTCCCCGGCAACCCAGGAGGTGCGCTTTGAGGCATTTCCTGATTATAGAATTGGCAATGCCAACCACCCACACAACAACCCCTATTTGTCGCCCATCGGAATCAATAGTCTGGGATATAACTTCCTAAGCATACCAACTCAGCAAATCACGTCGGTGTGTATGGACATCGAAACCGATTTCGCATCCGACTTGAATGTGTTCCTTCGCGCTCCAAACGGCCAGCAACTCATGCTCACCACGGGTAATGGGGGTGCGGGTGACAACTATAAGATTACCTGCTTCTCGCCCACGGCAACGGTGCCCATTGTGGGGCAAGCAGCGCCTTTCAACGGCACCTATATCCCGGAAGGAAACTGGAACACACTGGCTACCGCACCGGTCAATGGCGATTGGAGCCTCGTAGTTTCGGATGGGTTTGCGCCCGCCCAATTTGGCAAGGTCAAGTGGTGGAGTATTGGTTTTAACGCCCAAAACATTGTGACCTATGATTGGACCAATGCTGCATCACTCACCTGTGCAGATTGCCCCAATCCGTCCGCAAGCCCCACAGATACAACTACTTATGTGTTGACAGCTACCGACAATCACAACTGCGTACACACAGATACGGCCACTGTTTTTGTCAACACCTTTTTCCCGGCCCCTACCGGCTTGATTATTTTCCAATTGGGAAGTGGCAACATGACCTGGACTTGGAACGCCGTGCCCAATGCGTTGGGGTATGAGGTCAGCGTGGACAATGGCCCATGGGAGCCGTCCAACAACGGACCATTGTCGCACACCATTTCAGGGCTGGCGCCAGGTCAGTCCGTCACTATTTCGGTACGTTGCATACCACCAAGCAGTTGTACGCCTGAGGAAATCAGTGGTACAGCCGTTTTGCAGCCTTGCACCATGTTTGCCGACCTCTTTTCGATGTCGGGCGTGCTTTGTGATGGAGATTCCACAGGGTCTGCGACCCTTTCTGTTTCCAATGCCACTTCACCCGTTTTGTTCTATTTGGACGGGATCAGCACCCCTTTTCCCAATGGCGACTTTATCAATGTGTTGAGCCAGGGGCCACATTCGGTGATTGTTTTGGATGCGATGGGTTGCCGAGACACCGTAAATTTTACGATAAGTGCTCCGCCTCCAATCAGCTTGACCGCTACGGGGACCCCTGTTTTGTGTAACGGGGACAATTCAGGGACGGTATCGGTAATTGGAACGGGCGGCACCGGGAATATCGGCTTTCTTTGGCGTGATTGCCTCGGCGGACCAAGCGTGGGTGGAGCCATGCTCATAGATTTATTCGCTGGTTGTTACATGGTTACCGCTACCGATGCAAATGGGTGCACCGCAAGCGATACGGTTTCTATCTCGGAACCCTTGCCCTATGTTTTTAACATTGCCCAGGATTCGGTATCCTGCGCGGGACGCTCGGATGGAAGTGCGAGTATTGTGGTGAGTGGGGGCACCACTCCCTATACCTATCTTTGGGACAACGGCTCAACCTCGGACACTGCAATCAACCTGGATGCAGATTTTCACTTTGTAACGGTAACGGATGCCAATTCGTGCGCAGCTACCACTTTCATACAAGTGCTTGAACCTGTTGTGTTTATGATTGACAGCACCCAGTCTCAGTTTGCCACCTGTTTTGGTGGGAACAATGGGACGGCCACAGTCTATTCATCAGGCGGAACCATACCTTACCAATATCAGTGGGATGATTCGGCCAATCAGACCACTCAAAAAGCCCTTTCGCTCATCGCTGGAACTTATACTGTGATTGTAAGCGATGTCAATGGTTGCACAGACCAGGCTTCGGTGACAGTGACCTCTCCTCCACAAATTGTGGTCAATTTCACCAATGTTTCGGGTGAAATCTGCGCAGGCGATTGTCTTGGGCAGGCTACGGTCGACCCAAGCGGTGGGGTAGGAGGGTACCAGTATGATTGGCAAGACCCAAATATTCCAGCGGGTGTGCAAACCGTCACAGGGCTGTGTCCGGGAAGTTATCGGGTCACGGTAGAGGATGCCAACGGTTGCACCGAAGTCAACCAAGTGTTGATTGATGCCGCGGTGCCCCTCGATGTTCACTTTGACGGTGTTCCTCCTTCTTGCTCCGGTTTTCAGGATGGCTCTATTGATACAGAGGTGTCGGGCGGGAGTACGCCTTACCAGTTCCTTTGGAGCAACGGCAGTACCGATGCCGATTTGCAAAACCTGCCTTGCGGTCAACACTTTTTGACCCTCACGGATGGGGCGGGTTGTGTAAAAAACTACACGGTCACCTTGGATTGTCCGCAAACCATCAGCATCATAAGTATCAACCAACAATCCGTCCAATGTTTCGGGGGGAATAATGGGTCCATCACCGTCATGGCCCAGGGCGGCACCTTGCCTTATTCCTATTTGTGGAATGATGCGATGTCTCAGACCACTGCTACGGCCCAAAACCTTGTTGCAGGTACTTACACCGTGACCATAAGTGACGACAACGGATGTAGCGTCACGGCTTCCGAGACCGTAACCCAGCCCACACTACTACAGGCCAGCACCACACATACCGATGTGTCTTGTCTGAATTTTGGGGATGGAACCGCTACAGTCACCGCAATCGGTGGCGTCGAACCCTACGCTTATAGCTGGGGCGCGGCAGGCACCAGCCAAACCATAAGCAACCTGGCGGCGGGCACCTTTTTTGTCACCGTTACGGATGCCAATTCATGCACCGCTACGTCTTCAGCCACACTTTCACAACCAACCACACCGATTACTGTCATTGCTACGCAAACCCGTTTTGCTTGCTATGGGGAAAGTGATGGACAAGCATCGGTTTCGGCCAGTGGAAGCAACGGTGCGCCGTTTAATTTTATCTGGAGCAATGGACAAACGGGCGGCGGCGCCTCCAACTTGGCAACGGGGCTCTACACCGTCACGGCTACCGATTCCAAAGGCTGTACAGGCACACAAATCGTTGTTATTCAAGAGCTTGACAGCATTGCTGTAAAAATTGCCTATGCGCCTCCCACCTGCGCTGGATATGCCGATGGGGTTGTGGGGATTGTTTTGATCGAAGGTGGACTGGGTATGGGCGACTCTCTGCTTTACAATTATCAATGGAGCTTGCCGGGCACCCCGAACGCCACACTGGTGAGCGGTTTTGCGGCGGGGCAATATGCTTTGACGGTTACGGACTTCCAGGGCTGTATTGGCAAACTGAATTTTGAAGTAGTGGCGCCAGCAGCAGTAACCTTGACTTTGGAACAGGAAAACGTGTCCTGTTTTGGTTTTTCGGATGGTTTGGCCATGGTTACGGGGATTCAAAATGCTGTAGGTGCAGTCAATTATCAATGGAGCAACAATGAAAGTACCCCACAAATCGACAGCTTGCCTTTTGGCGTTTACAACCTGACCGCCACCGATTCCAAAGGCTGCACGGCGGTTGCGGTGGCCAATATACAGCAGCCTGATGCCCTTGAATTGACCTTTGACCTGCAGCCGCTTATTTGCGCTGGGGACAGCAATGCGACCATTGAAGCCATGGTGGTGGGGGGCACGCCGGGCTATACCTACCAATGGGCCAATGGCGCCACCGTTGCCGACCTTAACAACCTTGGCCCGGGCACTTACAGCCTACAAATTACCGATGATAACGGTTGCGTCATCTCCGATTCTGTTCTGGTAGAGCAGCCAAATGCCATGGTAGTAACCCTCGAAAAGGTTGAGCCTGAATGCGCTGGCGGACAAGATGGCCGGATTCGGGTGCTGGTTTCTGGGGGCAAAACGCCCTATCGTTACAGTTTGAATGGGGGGCCATTCGGCGGTAGTAGTGTGTTTATCGCTTTGGGGGCAGGTACCTATACCGTACAGGTTCGAGACGCAAATGGTTGTATTGCAAGTGCCGGCACAACACTCCCCCAACCGCCTGCGGTAGAGGTGTATGTTGGTATTGATACAACCCTGGTTTTGGGCGACAGCCTGCTGCTCTCCCCGCTGGTGAACTATGCGGTGGGGCTGACTACTTTTGAATGGACAAGCGTGCTGGTGGATAGTTTCACTTGCGCAGATTTGCCCGATTGTGAGGAAATTTGGGTAAATCCCGGCTTCACCAATACCTATCGGTTGAAGGTCACGGACGCAAAGGGTTGTATGGGTACGGATGAGATTCGGGTGACCGTGGAAAAACCACGTGGGGTGTATGTGCCCACCGGTTTTACGCCGAACGGGGATTTAGAAAACGACTTTTTGGTGGTGCACGGAAAAACCAGGCAGGTGCGTAAAGTGTTGGTTTTCAAAGTGTTCGACCGCTGGGGAGAATTGCTCTACGAAGACCGGAACTTTGATGTGAACGACACTGCCCGGGGATGGGACGGCACGTTCAGGGGGCAGCCCAGCGATCCCGGCGTATATGTTTGGCTTTTGGAGGCGGAATACCTGGATGGGCAAATTGAATTGCAGAAAGGAAATGTAACGCTCATTCGCTGATTAGACCGCCTATTCAATCAAGCGTAGGAAATATCCCAATATCTCAACACACATGCGCATATCCATAGTTCAATCCGCCCTACACTGGGAAAACCCGGAAGCAAACCGGGCTATGTTTACAGAAAAGCTTGCCACACTTAGCGGCCAGACGGATTTGGTGGTGCTCCCTGAAATGTTTACCACTGGGTTTTCAATGCACGCCAAACATCTCCTGGAGCCCATGGATGGCCCGACAATGGTTTGGATGCGGGAAATGGCGCAGCGTTTGGATGCTGCCGTGACCGGGAGTTTTATGTGTGAGGAGGACGGGAAGCACTTCAATCGCCTGGTCTTTATGCGCCCAGACGGGCAGTTTGATTTTTATGACAAAAAACACCTGTTCGTTTTGACCGCCGAACAAGAACATTTTTCTCCAGGCAAAAAACGGCTCATTGTCGAATGGAGAGACTGGCGTATTTGTCCGCTGATCTGTTACGACTTG
>JALHPW010000298.1 GCA_022842255.1 Saprospiraceae bacterium
GATTTTTGCTACCAACACTGCGTCCTTACCATTCCCTTCACAACTGATGGGTTTGTCTACATAGGCATTGAGTACCATGTTGTAGGCTTTGTCCACCATGAACAGGCCCTTGTCTTCCGTGCCTACCCAGGCCACACCGTCTGTTCCAACCGCGATGCAGTTTCCATATTGAGAAGTGTAGTATTCGGGGCCACTAAATTCGTCGTAAGTGCCCGCAATCATATCGAAACGGGTGAGGTTGCCGCTCACGAGCCACATTTTCCCGCTGGGGTCGATGTCAAAATCATTGATGTCGCCTTCCAGGTATTTTTCATCCAGGGCCAAATCGGTCCATTTCTCGCCGCCTGGGGCTTTGGAAATAAAACCGTCGGCCAATACATAGATAACAGTGTTGTATTCGCGGATGCGTTGAACGTTGGTGCCCGCCAGATCGGCTTTCCAGCGCCCAGGGGTGCCGGACATGACCCCTTTATCGGTACCGACCCAGAGTTTGCCCGAGGCATCCTGAAAAATGATGGTGATGTTTTCGGATTTGAGTTTGGAATTGACCGTTTTGTACTGCTGCATCATCTTCAATTCGGGCTGCGTGCTGAATTGAAAAAGCCCGGCCTCGTCGGTGCCCAGCCAAAGTTGCTGGTTTTTGGCGTCGTACCAGGCAGCGGTAACGGAGCAAGGTTCGGTGACCGATTTCCGAAAAGCGGCTTCCGACCAGGCAAAATCCGCATTTCCGCCACGGTAAGCCAGCACGTTTTTTTCGCCGGGGGCTAGCTTCAGCGGGGTGGAGAGGTCGGCGGCCTTCACTTGGAAAATGCCATTGGCATTGGCAGCCCATTTGCGACCGGAGGCATCCACGGCCACGTTTTTAAGCGTTAGGGCCCGGTCTACCGCGCTGCAGCGGGTGACTTCGAGTCCGGCTTTTTGGGCATCTATATGTTGGGAAACAAAGAAAAAAGCGCAGAAAATCAAAAAGTAGGGGGTTCGAGAAATCAAGTTGAGCATTGTTTGAAAAGAAAGGTTTGCTGTGTTGCGCGGGGGGAATTACAACCGCCCTGCTCTTGCGGACGCAAAAGTAGGGCGGATAAACGGTTTGGGGCATTAACGAAAATTAAAAGGGGGAATTGTTTGGGGGTAGGTAGGGGCTTCGATTTCACCTAGCGGCCTACAATCTCTTTTTGAAAAAAGCCCAAAAAGTGTCCATTTTTCTCAAAAATAATGCCTATATTTTTGTGCCATTATTTGATCATTCAAACTTTTCTTTCACATGAAACTATTGTTTTCTACCCTCAGCCTGTTGTTTTTTATCTCCAACCTGCACGCGCAGCCTACAATTGAATGGGCAAGGTCATTTGGCGGAAGTAACAACGAGGGAAGCTTATTTGATGACAATCAATGTTCTATCCAGCAAACCAACGATGGCGGTTTTATTTTTGCTGGCTATACTTTATCCGGTGATGGAGATGTCACAAGTAACAAAGGCAACAAAGATGCCTGGGTGGCCAAGTTCACTCACGGAGGGGATGTGGTTTGGCAGAGGACTTATGGTGGTACCGGATATGATTATGCCCACAGTATTAGCCAGACTGACGATGGTGGTTATATTATGGGAGGAGCCAGTTATTCTGAAAACGGGGATGTAGTAGGTGGACACTTGTCGGGAGAATTTTGGATAGTGAAGCTGGATGAAACAGGTGAAATCCAGTGGCAAAGCTTGTTGGGTGGAAGTGCTTGGGATATCCTATATTCCATCAAACAAACAAGTGACGGAGGGTATATAGCTATTGGAACCACGACATCTGAAGATGGGGATGTGTTTGGTTTCGATTTCTATATCAACATTTGGATTGTGAAATTGAATGAAGTTGGAGAAATCCAATGGCATAAAGTCCTAGGGGGATCTGTACAGGACACTGGGATGGACGTCATACAAACAAATGATGGTGGGTATATTTTAGCTTCTTTTTCAGCGTCAAACAACAATTTTGTTTCTGGTAATCATGGCGAATTTGATAGTTGGATTGTAAAATTGAGTGCTGATGGAAACATTGAATGGAGTAGAGCTTATGGTGGTTCTTATTTTGAAGTGGCTACTAGCATTTTACAAACCAATGATGGTGGGTACATTTTTGCCGGGTCGGCGAATTCCACTGACGGCGATGTTACCGAAAACAAGGGTAATAGCGATTTTTGGGTTGTGAAATTAAATCCTTCTGGGGCCATCCAATGGCAAAAAACATACGGAGGCTCAGGGCAAGAGGTAGCTTTTGCCATTCAACAAACAACTGATGGAGGTTATATTGTAGGTGGAGGCTCCAACTCCATTGATGGTGATGTGACAGGCGGTCATGGTGATTATGACTATTGGTTGATTAAGCTTAATGGCTTAGGCGAGCTTCAATGGGAAAAAACACTTGGTGGCACCCAGCATGATTATATAGATGATGTTCGGCAAATGAACGATGGTGGGTACCTGGTTTCAGGCATATCAAAATCCACCGATGGCGATATTTCGGACAATCGCGGTGGCAATGACTATTGGCTTGTTAAACTTTCCCCAGAATTGAATTCTGTACAGGAAACAATCACTTTTGAACCCCTCGAAATTTACCCAAACCCAGCCCAAAACACGGTTTTTCTACAAGAGGAAGCGGAGGGGGGCACCTTGCAGGTTCGAATTACAAACGCTCAAGGCCAGACGCTCCT
Source organism: Saprospiraceae bacterium (assembly GCA_022842255.1). Lineage (GTDB taxonomy): Bacteria > Bacteroidota > Bacteroidia > Chitinophagales > Saprospiraceae > M3007. The sequence continues at coordinate 2,701 of JALHPW010000298.1, forward strand.
CCAGCAAACCATCCCAAACGGCAGCAGCCTTGATGTTTCGAACCTGCCCAATGGTGTGTATTCCGTCATTGCTGTCACGGACTCTGGCAAGAAGTTTTCCAATAAACTGAGTATTACCAAGTGAGTTGCGCCAGATTGTTCCACCCAAGTTAAAACTATCAAGCGGAATACATTGCCAAAAGTGTCCTATTTTTCAAAAACCATGGACGATAGATTTGTGAACATTTTTAACTACACAAATTTTGATTCCTATGAAAAACAGCATTGTACTCTTGGTATATATTTTTAACGCATTTGCCATAAAGGCCCAAACCACGATTTCTTGGGAGCGATTATATGGGGGAGGCGGTATCGACCTCCCTTCAGTCGTCCAACAAACCCTGGATGGCGGTTATATCGTTGCGGGTTTAACCGCGTCTACCAATGGGGACGTGACGGAAAGTTTTGGGAATGACGACATTTGGATAGTTAAACTGGATGTTTTTGGAGACATGCAGTGGCAAAAATCGCTGGGAGGAAGTCAGTCGGATCGGGCAACAAGCATACAACAAACCCATGATGGTGGGTACATCGTTTCCGGTCGTACGAATTCCAATGATGGTCATGTAACCGGATATCATGGTGATGGTGACTTTTGGGTTGTCAAACTAGACCCAATGGGCGGTATTCAATGGCAACGGGCATTTGGGGGCAGTGGTACGGAATATGCTGGAACGGTAGCGCAAACCAGCGACGGTGGGTATATTGCAATCAGTTCGACCAATTCTGAAGATGGTGATGTGAGCCTAAACCACGGCTTCGACGATGTTTGGGTTATTAAGTTATCCAGTACGGGTGAAATCCAATGGGAAAAAACTTTGGGCGGAAGCAGTGCTGATTATTTGTATTGTGCTGACATTCAGGAAACTACGGACAACGGTTATATTCTAGCCACTGGGACGTATTCCAATGATGGGGATGTTTCAGGAAATCATGGCAATGGTGATTTTTGGGTGGTAAAACTTTCTGAAACTGGGGCAATACAATGGCAAAGAGCCTTGGGAGGTAGTGGTTCGGATTTTGACAACTTTGTCTATATTCAACAAACCAATGAGGGCGGGTATGTTTTTTCAGGGAGTACTTATTCAACCAATGGCGATGTGTCCGGGAATCATGGTGAACGCGACCTTTGGGTCGTAAAGCTCAGCAATGAAGGAATTGTCCAATGGCAAAATACCCTTGGAGGAAGTGCCAGTGAAAAATCTGGCCCTGCTTTTCAAACCCCAGATGGTGGGTATGTTTTGGCATGTGAAACCCTCTCCAACAACTTCGATGTTTCCGCAAATCATGGAAAAATCGACCTGTGGCTTCTAAAACTATCTGACAACGGGGAAATACAATGGCAAAAAGCCTTAGGGGGGACCAAGGATGAATCCGGTGGCAGAATTGCCCTTGCTAGTGACGGCGGCTATATTTTGACTTGCGCAAGTGCCTCTGCAGATGGTGATATTACGGCTATACCCGAAGGACACGATTTTTGGGTGGTAAAATTATCCCTTGAATCTGTAGCCGCGTTGGAAATCCAACCCATCCACACCTTGGAAATCTTTCCCAACCCGGCCACCAACCATGTTTTTCTGAAAACCCCGCTTGATGAAGGCGCGATGTCGGTAAAAATCACAGATGCCAATGGCCGATTGGTCCTACAGCAAATCCTTCCAAATGGGATTGGTTTGGATATTTCAACCTTGTCCAACGGAATTTATTCCCTGATTGCCGCCGCTCCATCCGGGAAGATATTTTCGAATAAATTGAACATTGTTAGATGATTAAAGCAGGGAAACACCTCAGAATGCCTTCATAAAAGTGTCCTACTTTTCGATAAACAGCCCCTGTAGGTTTGTACCAGTTTTCACCCTGTTTCATTCACTAAACTTATTTCAAACATGAAAAAAGGTACATTTCGTTTAGCGTTTGTTGGTCTCATCTTAGCCAACCTTTTCGTTTACGCTTGCCAAAAAGGCGATTCGTCTTCCACATTGGCCTCGCCTACGGTTGCCAAGGAGGTAATTGCTGGCGATCGCAATGCAGGTGTTTGCGAAGAAATACATATTGGCAATGGTAACAACCTTATTATTTGTGGGGTTGATGAAGGGACTGATTGCATGATGTGTGGTGGCGCCAATTACTCGAGCAGAATGATTATGGGCAACAACGTGACCTTGCCGTTTGCGAACTCCGATGAGTTTTATTTGTGCAACCCAACAGGCAGCCCTATAAGTGTTAGTCTGAGTTTTAACTGCATACTCCCGCCTCCACCTCCAGTAACCGTCATCCCGCCCCTTTCGGTACGGTATTTTAAGGTTGTGGTCGTGAACGGTTGCTGCACAGCAATCCCACACCCTAACTGCATCTAGTCTAAGAAACCGTTTCGCTATATAAGCGGCTGGTGTTTAACACGCCAGCCGCTTTTTGTTTTGGTACAATGCAGTGCTTCCCGTAACCTTGCGGACTTTTGTAAAGGCACCAGTAGAACACCAATCACCAGTCCACCAATCACCAACATGTACCTCCTAGGCTACGACATCGGCTCTTCCTCCGTAAAGGTCGCCCTCGTAAACGCAAGCAACGGCTCCGTGCTTGGCACCGCCCAACACCCGGAAACCGAGATGCCCATCGCAGCGCCCCATCCAGATTGGGCGGAGCAAAACCCGGAAGATTGGTGGGAGGCGGCTTGTGTGGCAACCCAAAAATTGCTTGGAAAAACCAATGCCCCAACCCATCAAATCGCAGCCATTGGCATCGCTTACCAAATGCACGGGCTGGTGGTGTTGGACAAAAACGGTCAGGTACTTAGGCCTGCCATCATTTGGTGCGATAGTCGGGCCGTAGCTATTGGGAATCAAGCTTTTACCGCGCTAGGGGAAAGGTTTTGTTTGAAAAACTACCTGAATTCCCCCGGCAATTTCACGGCCTCCAAACTGCGCTGGGTGTTGGAAAACGAACCCGCCATTTTTGACCAAATCGATAAAGTCATGCTGCCGGGAGATTACATTGCCTACCGCATGAGCGATGAAATACACACTACGGTGACTGGGCTCTCCGAGGGCATTTTGTGGGATTTCGAAGCCAATGAACCAGCCAAACGACTTTTGGACCACTATGAAATCCCGACCAAGATGCTCGCCGATATAAGCCCGGTTTTTGGCTCGCAAGGAAAATTAAGCGCCAAGGCAGCGGCGGAGTTGGGCTTGACCGCCGGCATCCCCATTGGTTACCGAGCGGGCGACCAGCCCAACAATGCACTCTCACTCAATGTGTTGCGCCCTGGAGAGGTGGCTGCTACAGGTGGGACTTCCGGGGTGGTGTATGCAGTAGCCGATCGTCCAGTTTTTGACCCACAACAACGGGTGAACAGTTTTGCGCACGTCAATTACACCCCAGAAAGGCCCCTTACCGGGGTGCTGCTTTGTATCAATGGCGCAGGTAGTCTGTATCGATGGGTCCGGGAGCATATCGCCAACAACCAGCACACGTACCCCGCCATGGAAACCCTTGCGTCCCGGGCGCCTATTGGATGCGAAGGATTGAGCATCCTGCCGTTTGGGAATGGGGCAGAGCGGATGCTGGGAAACCAAAACCCTGGGGCACAGATTTTGGGACTCCAATTTAATCGGCACGACCAACAACATATGTATAGAGCTGCCTTGGAAGGTATTGCCTTTGCTTTTGTGTACGGCATGGAAGCTATGCGGGATATGGGCATTCCAATCCACACCCTGCGCGTGGGCAACGACAACTTGTTTCAATCGGCTGTTTTTTCCAACACCATTTCCACGTT
>JALHPW010000299.1 GCA_022842255.1 Saprospiraceae bacterium
GAAATGTACCTATCCGGCAAGTTGACCATCGGCGGCTCAACCAACCAGCCTTTGGGCACCAAACTGGATATAGCCACATGGGTCAAGAACAGTGGGGTAATCTCCAACCCCTTGGACTCTCAGGTTGTCGTGGAAGATTTACTCAAATATCTGCTTCCTGAAGAGGTGGATACCGACCGCTTCAATTATTTCCTCATTCAAGTTTTTCTCGACAATTTGCCACCGGCGGATTGGACCTATGAATGGGAAAACTATCTCACTACCAACGATGCAACGGAGGTAACCCTGGCGCTCGAAAGGCTCATCAAAGCCATTCTCTACTCGCCTGAATTCCAAACTTTTTGAGTAATTCCACAAATCAACAAAAATTATGAAACGTAGAAATTTTCTAAAAATATTCCCAGCCGCGACCGTAACGCCGTTCGTGGTAAACGGCCATGCCTTGCGGCCCTTCGCCAACAGTCAAATGGCACGGCTGCTCAATGGTTGCGATGGGGTAGAAGACCGTGTGTTGGTGCTCATTCAACTCAAAGGTGGCAATGATGGACTCAATACCATCATCCCCATCAACCAATATGACACCTACGCCAACCTGCGCCCTGCTATTGGCCTTCCTGAAGACACCATCATCAACCTGGACGGAACCCTTTCCAATGAAAACCAAGTGGGTATCCATCCTTCATTCCTGAAAATCAAGGAATTATATGAAAAGGGCTGGGCTACGATAGTACAGGGCGTAGGGTACGAAAGCATGAACCAAAGCCACTTCAAGGGCACAGACCTTTGGATGAGCGGCGGGGATGGCACCTTGGCCAACAACAACATCCGCTCCGGTTGGATAGGGCGCGCATTACAGGCCTTTTATCCGGATGTGGTTGGGGTACCCACCGCTACGATGCCCGACCCATTGGGGATTCAAGTTGGCGACCCCACTACTTCGCTTGGTTTTCACACCGAGACAGAGCACCAGAACGTGATCAACATGAGTGGTCAGGATGCAGCGGGGTTTTACTCGCTGATTCAAACCATCGGTGGGGCGCCCATTGCGAATGTGCCTGATTCTGACCATGGCACCGAGCTGGAATTTATCATGGGTGTGGAGCAAAGCACGAACTTGTACGCACAGCGCATTACCCAGGTGTTCAACGCGGGTTCCAACTACCTGACGACTTACAACACAACCAACCCAAGCCGCTTTGCGCCACAGTTGCAAACCATTGCACGGCTCATCAAGGGTGGGTGCAAGACCAAAATCTATCTCTGCCAATTGGGCGGTTTTGATACCCACAACGCACAAGTAGATGGCGGCAATCCAGAGGTTGGTGATCACGCCAATCTGCTGCTCGACCTTGCGGAATCCGTCAAAAACTTCATGGACGACCTGGAAGGATTGGGCCTTGCCGATCAAGTGACGGCTTGTACGTTCTCCGAATTTGGTCGCTGCGCCAAAGAAAACGGTTCCGATGGTTCTGACCACGGTACGCTTGCGCCCATGTTTGTTTTTGGCAAAAACATCGCAGCGGGAGTTCGCGGCACCAACGTCAACCTTTCCAACCTTACCAACGACAACCAGCTTCAGGGAGCGCAATTTGATTACCGTCAGGTATTTACCACGCTGCTTCAAGACTGGCTCGGGGCTAGTGAGGAGGTGCTTACCGAAACCTTGTTTGAAGGGTATTCCAAATTGCCTATCGTGGATTCGGCAGCTGTAGTTAGCCCGGATTGTTACCTGCCCAATACCTCGGTGGGAACAAGCGATAACTATTTGAAAGACAAGCCCTTGACGATTTTCCCGAACCCCGCCAGCATCCAAGCTGAAATCGGATTTAGCAATGCTAGTGGGGCATTTGACGCAAGGCTTACCCTGCACAGCCTAGGAGGGTCCTTGGTTTCTGCCACCAATGTGCGCGTGGAGCAAGATGCCAACGTTTTTTATCTGGATGTTTCATCCTTGCCACCGGCCGCCTATTTTGTCCGCTTGGAAAACAAGTTGAGCGGACGTGCTTATGTGGCAAAACTCAATGTGATTCGTTAGTACTTTCGAATACTGTGAACAAAGGAGCATGGACTGTCCCCCCGGGGATGGTCCATGTGCTCTTTTGGGACACTTGGAATTAAATCCAAACAATACTTGGTGGTCTCGAAAAAGCACCCCTAACTTTGCATCATGAGTTTCGCTACAGCTATTTGCCTGCACCATCATCACCATATCCTGCCACTCGGCAAGCGATGCGGTGTAGGCGCGTAATAGCGTTTTAGATTTTCACACCAAACCCGGCTTGTCGTTGCGTACGACAAGCCGGGTTTCTTTTTGCCCCTACCTCAACCCATCATTTCATCATCAACCTGAACCATGCTCAGAATCGCCATTCAAAAATCCGGTCGACTGTTTGAAGATTCCGTGGCGCTGCTGCGGGATGCGGGTATATCCTTTGGCAGTAGCCCCAATCGGACACTTCGCACCCAGGCATCCAATTTTCCCCTTGAAATCATTTTCCTTCGCGACGACGATATCCCGGAATACGTGGAAGGCAATGTGGTAGACGCAGGAATCGTCGGAGAGAACGTGCTCCTCGAAAAACAAAAAACCGTCCGCTGTATCGAGCGACTCGGTTTTGGCAACTGCCGAATGAGCATAGCCTTACCGCGAAACACTCGCTATGAAGGACCACAATCGCTTGACAATCTGCGTATTGCCACAAGTTATCCTGGCATTTTGGAAAGTTTTTTAAACAAACAAAACCTGCAAGCCGAAATCCATGAAATCAGTGGTGCGGTGGAAATCGCCCCTTCGCTAGGACTTGCGGACGCCATTTTTGACATTGTGGGCACTGGAAGCACCCTGCTTGCCAACGGCTTGCGGGAAGTCGAAACCGTGTTGGAGTCGGAAGCCCTGCTGATTGTCAACCCCAGCCTGGACAGTGAGAAACAAGAGATTCTCGACCGATTGCTTTTTCGCATCCACGCCAATCGAAACGCAAAAAATCACCGCTACATCTTGATGAACGTGCCCAACCACCGACTTTCCGAGATTGTATCCATCATTCCCGGCATGAAAAGTCCTACGGTGCTGCCCCTCGCGGCACCCGGCTGGAGCAGCCTGCACAGCGTGGTTCCCGAGGGCATATTTTGGGATGTCTTGGAACGGCTCAAGGGCGCGGGCGCCGAAGGGATACTGGTGGTGCCAATTGAACGTATGATTCTTTAAATACCTGAAAATGAACATTATAAGATATCCAAACCTGGAAAATCAAGCAGTCTTGCTGGAGCGCCCTGCTGATCAGGAGGCCGCAAGTCGACGGGAAAAAGTGGCCAGTATAATAGCGGCGGTACGTATGGAAGGCGATGCCGCTTTGCGCCGGTTTTCGGAACAGTTTGAGGGCTTTGTACCGAAATCATTGGCTGTTTCTGTCGAAGAAATTGACCTGGCAGCGCAACTAATGCCCCTAGAACTAAAGACTGCCATCCAACAAGCCTATCAAAACATCCGCCGTTTCCATGCTAGTCAATGGGAAAAATCAGAAAGCATCGAAACCATGCCCGGGGTGCTTTGTTGGCGAAAAAGCGTGCCCATAGGCAGGGTAGGGTTGTATATCCCCGGAGGAACTGCCCCGCTTTTTTCTACCGTGCTGATGTTGGGTGTTCCAGCGCAATTGGCAGGTTGTCAGGAAGTTATACTCTGTACCCCACCGCAAAAGGACGGGACTATCCATCCCGCAATTTTATACTCTGCAAAGTTATGTGGCATCCAAAAAGTGTTCAAAGTGGGCGGGGCACAGGCCATAGCCGCCATGGCTTACGGAACGGAAACAATTCCCAACGTGTGGAAGATTTTTGGGCCGGGCAATCCATGGGTCACTGCGGCAAAACAATGGGTAAGCATTGATGGGGTGGCCATCGATTTGCCCGCCGGACCTTCGGAAGTGTGCGTGGTAGCCGACTCAAGTGCCAACCCGTCCTTTATTGCGGCAGACCTGCTCAGTCAAGCAGAGCACGGTTCGGATAGCCAGGTGCTGTTTATTACCAACTCGGAAGAAATCATTGCAGGGGTAGAAAAAGCCCTTGCTTCGCAACTTGAAACGCTCCCACGTGCTGAATTTGCCCGAAAAGTGCTCGAAAACAGCCACGCGATTTTAGTGAAAACCCTTTCCGAGGCCATGGCTTGGGCCAATGCCTATGCGCCGGAGCACTTAATCCTTGCGCTGGAAAATCCCGAACAATGGGCAGACCAGGTGTCGGATGCAGGCTCGGTGTTTCTAGGCCATTGGACCCCAGAAAGCGCCGGGGATTACGCCTCCGGCACAAACCACACCTTGCCGACCAGCGGATATGCCCGGGCTTATGCAGGGGTGTCGCTGGACAGTTTTTTGAAAAAAATCACCTTTCAGCAAATTTCAAAAGCAGGACTTGAAGGACTTGCGCCAACCGTGGTCACCATGGCCCGAGCAGAGGGCTTGGACGCCCATGCCCGCGCCGTAGAAATTCGTTTAAATAATTGAAAATGAATACAGTATCTGATATTATAAACGCTTTGGCGCGTCCCAACATCCGGGCACTCAAACCGTATTCCTCGGCGCGAGACGAAGCTCCAAAAGGGAATGGAGACCGGATTATGCTCGACGCCAATGAGAACAGTTTCGGCGGCCCCTTGACAGAAGATTTTTCGAGATACCCCGACCCACATCAAACCGCGTTGAAAGCCGCGCTTGCCGAAATGAAAGGGGTGCTGCCGGAGCAAATTTTCCTTGGAAATGGCTCGGACGAGGCTATCGACCTGTTGTTCAGGGCATTTGTGGAGCCAGGCCAGGACAATATCCTGACCATGCCCCCGACCTATGGCATGTATGCCGTGCAAGCAAACATCCATGGGGCTGAAATCCGCGAGGCGCCACTGCAAGCAAATTTTGAACCGGATTTGCTTGCACTCCAAGCTGCAACAGACGGGCATTCCAAATTGCTGTTCCTCTGTTCACCCAACAACCCAACGGGCAACCATTTGCCTAGGGAGTTTGTGCTCAAAATGCTGCAAGAATTCCCTGGAATTGTGGTCGTGGATGAAGCTTATCAAGATTTTTCCACCCAAACCTCCTGGCTGCCCTGGATAGACCAATTTCCCAATTTGGTGGTACTTCAAACCCTTTCCAAAGCGTGGGGATTGGCTGGATTAAGGGTTGGGATGGCCTATTCCAATCCGTTCGTTATCAGGCTATTAAACAAGGTTAAGTACCCCTACAACCTCAATGCCATGACCCTTCGATTGGGACTGGAAGCCCTTAAAGCGCCATCGCTTGTAGCCAGTAAAGTGGCTGATATCCTGCTTGAACGCGACCGACTTCAAGTAACATTGCCTCGTTTGAATTGCGTTGAAAAAGTGTTTCCAAGTGAGGGGAATTTCCTGCTCGTTCGAGTAAAGGATGCTGATGGGCTGTACCAATATTTAGCCCAAAACGGCATCATTGTTCGAAATAGGAGTCGGGAACCCCGTTGCGAAAACTGTCTGCGGATCACTGTTGGTACCGCAGCAGAAAACAATCGGCTATTAGAGCTTATGGGCAATTATTTACCTCAATCATAAAAAACAGGCTTCAACTGATGCAAAAAATACTATTTTTAGATCGCGATGGCTGTCTTATTCAAGAACCGCAGCCCGACCAACAAGTGGATTCCTTGGAAAAACTCGAATTTCTTCCGGGAGTGATTTTCGCCTTGGCGCGCATCGTCCGAGAACTAGACTTCAAGCTGGTGATGGTCACCAATCAGGACGGCCTAGGCACAGCCTCTTTCCCGGAAGACACTTTTTGGCCTGCCCATCAAAAAACGATTAAAACCCTTGAAAACGAAGGAATTGTCTTTTATGAAGTCCATATAGACCGCTCTTTTCGCCATGAAAATTTGCCTACACGCAAACCTGGAACGGCCATGCTTACAGCATACCTGAATGGTGATTTTGACCTTCCAAACTCTTACGTCATCGGCGACCGACTGACCGATATGCAATTGGCCAAAAACCTGGGCACACGCGGGATTTTGATTCAAAACAAAACAGGGATTCAAGCAGAATCCACCCCCGGCTTAACCTTGCAACACGCCACTGGCATAGAGTACAATCCGGAAGGTCAAAGCCTTGATATTGAATTAATTGCACAGGATTGGGAGCAAATTTACCAACACCTGAAACGCCCGCCGCGCAAGGTTCAACACCGGCGTACCACCCGTGAAACCGACATCCGGATTGCGCTCAACCTGGATGGAACCGGAATCAGTGATATCCGTACGGGTTTGGGGTTTTACGACCACATGCTGGATCAATTGGCGCGGCACGGAAGTTTTGACCTGAGCATCGAGACCCGCGGCGACCTCCACATCGACGAGCACCACAGCATTGAGGATACGGCCCTTGCCCTGGGTGAAGCGTTTGCCATGGCCTTGGGCGACAAACGCGGGATTGAACGGTATGGTTTTATACCCGAAAATGGGTTTGCTGGACTGCCCATGGACGATGAACTGGCCATAGTGGCA
>JALHPW010000300.1 GCA_022842255.1 Saprospiraceae bacterium
GAAGAGTTTGAGGCCCTGCCTGGTGCCAGCGATATCCTGATCTGGGACCTTCAACCGGAAGAATGCAAGCAAGTTATCAATAAGAAAAACCTGTTTATCTTCCTGGATTTCAATGCGTTAGAGCGGATTGACAAACTTGGGGACTATGTGCGCGACCTACAGGTGCAGCGCATCATGATCGACCACCACCTGTACCCGGATTCCATCGCCGATTTTGTTTATTCCGTGCCCGAAGCCAGCAGTACCTGCGAGTTGGTGTACCAATTCATCGTCGGGCTTGGCGATCGGGATAAAATCAACCCCAACACCGTCGGAAAATGTATCTATACGGGTTTGGTCACGGATACGGGCTCTTTTCGTTACGCCACCAACCCGAACGTGTTTCGCATTGCAGCTGACCTGGTGGAGCGCGGCATTGACGATACCGGGGTGCAAGACATGATATTCAACTCGAATCGGGAAAAAAGCCTTCGCTTGCTCGGTCATTGCCTGAGCAACCGCATGGAGTTTTACCCAGAGTTCAAAACCGAGCTTATTTGGCTTTCGAGGAAGGACTACGAACAATTCGACATTCAGCGCGGCGACACAGAAGGCATCGTGAACTATCTTTTGAGCGTAAAAGATGTGCGTATTGCAGCTTTTATCCACAACCAGCCCACGGTGGTCAAGCTCAGTCTGCGCTCCAAAGGCAATATCGATGTGCAAGAAATCTGCAAAAAACACTTTAAGGGCGGTGGGCACAAAAATGCTTCGGGCGCTTACTCGCACGACAGCCTCAAGGCCACCATCGAAAAATTTAAAAATTTGCTTCCAGAATACAAGGACCGGATTTTAGCCGGCTAAAAAGGAGTTGCAGGTCTAGGGTTGCACGTAATAGTAAGCCCTCGCACTTGAAACTTGCCATTTGAAACTAAAAACCACATCTATCATTCACTTAACTCGACAAGAATGCGCAACTTATTGATTTTGTCTGTTTTGACACTTTTCACGGCCACACAGCTGGCTTGCCAAAAAGGCAAGGAAGTAACCACTGCTGGGGGCAACCGCGTTATCAACCACACCAATCTTCAAGGCCCTAAGGCAACCTACGGCAACACGGTTATGATCAGTGTAAATACCTGGGTAAACGACTCCCTAGTACAAAGCACTACCCGCGACGCAGGCGGCCCACGCGAAATCGCACTTCCTGATTCCAGCCAGATGAAGGGCAAAGTGCCAGCTGTTTTTGAAGCACTGCTGATGATGGCCAAGGGCGATAGCGTAACGGTGATTCAACCACTCGATTCTATCATGAAAAAGGGGATTCCTAAAAACTTCGGTGAGGTAAAAGAAATCCGCTACGAAGTGAAATTGGAAGATATCTTGACCCCGGAAATGCTGCAAAAACGCCAACAGGAAGAAATGCAGAAAATGGAAGGTGTGCAAGCCCAAGGCATGCTCGTCGCCGAAACGGTGAAAACCATGCTGGCCGATTACAAAGGCAAAAAGCTTGCAAACCTGAAAAAATCAGAGTCAGGGCTTGAATACGTAATCATCGAACAGGGCACTGGTGCCCCAATCAAAGAAGGCGACAGCGTGCCAACCAGCTACTATGGTGTGCGCAAATCTGACGGCGTGATGTTCGACAACTCGTACGATCGTGGAGGACCAACCCCTTTCAATGTTGGCGCACTGATCCCTGGTTTTAACGAGGGTATGAAACTGCTTAATCGTGGCGGCAAAGCGTTGCTGTTCATCCCAAGCAAACTCGGTTATGGCGCACAGGGTGCTGGTGCAGACATTCCACCAAATTCCGATTTGGTGTTCTATATTGACATGGGACTTTAAGATTGGGTGAACCTCATTTCAAATTGAGGTTCCTGTTAGAGGCTGTCTTGCAAGGTTGATTCGGGAAAATAAAGTTGATAAGGGTTAATTGTTTCACACTAAAAAGTGGGAGTTGTCCACTTTAGGTGCAAAAACAAACCTTACTCAACCTTGTCAGCCCAAGCAACCTTTTAAGACAGCCTCTCTTCTTTACGGAATTGGCCAACTATCAATCAGGATTTATTGTTCTTAACTCAACGTTCCACTTCACCATCCGCACAAAATGTTGAAAATCAAAACTTTGGTGGCAATTGCCTGTATTTTTGGCGTAGCCAACCTCTTCGCACAAAACACCACAGAGCACGGTTATCGGTATGTTCATCACACCCAAAAAGGTGGGGCAAAGCCGCGGCCAGGGGAAGCTATCTTGGCCAACGTGGATGTTTATGTTGGTAAAACCCTGCTCAGTAGCTCCAAAAAGAATCCCGGGGGCGTGTATCGCTACGATATTCCGGCGGCAGGAGAAACAGTTGGCCACTATCCCCCGCTCCTCGATGCCGCAGTGCTCATGGGCAAAGGGGATAGCCTCACTATTTATCAAAACGTGGATGATAACATGCGGAATTACCTGCCTCCTGCCGAAAAAGAGGAGAAGGAAATTCGTTTTGAAATCGTTTTGCTAGAAATCGTAACCCTTGAACAAAAAGCAGCCGCAGCCAAAGCGCTGGAAGCCGCAGTAAAGGTTATTGCCGACCGGGTTCAAACCAAGGCCAAGGCTTACGGCGCCGGATTGCTCAATGCAGAGATTACCACCCGCCCTTCTGGCCTTAAAATGCTGGTCGAGGACCCCGGTCAAGGCGCGGCCATACAGGAAGGTGAAACCATCCAGGTGCATTATTTTGGCTGCCTGAAAGATGGTACCAGATTCGATGATTCTTACAGCCGCCGCCAACCACTTCAATTCCCTGCGGGAACTGGCCAGATGATTGGCGGGTTTGACGAGGGCGTGATGCAACTCAAGCATGGGGCACGGGCTTACCTGTTCATCCCTCCAGCACTCGGTTACGGCGACCAGGACGCTGCAGGCGGTACCATACCGGCCAATTCTGAACTTGTGTTTTATATTGAAATCTTTTAATTTGTGGAATTGGTTAGATGTGGATTCGGTTATTTGTTATGCCCAAGCTTGAGGCCCCTATTTGCCTTAGGAAATGATACAATTCAAAGCTAACCCGAAACAAATAACCAAATCCCCATCTAACCATTCCCCAATCATCTTTAAAATTTTCCGTTTCCAATGACTATCGAACAACTCAAAGAGTTGAAAGACAAGCTGGCGGTCCTAAGGAGGTATCTTTGACGTGGATAACCGCGCCAAAGAAGTTGAAGACCTGACCAGCCAAACCCTTGACCCTGCTTTCTGGAACGACCCCAAGCGTGCCGAAGGCATCCAGCGTAAAATTGGCCTGAACAAACGTTGGCTCGATGATTTCGCTGTGCTTGCGCGCGAACTCGATGACCTCGAAGGCCTTTTCGAGTTTCAAAAAGAAGGCATGGCCTCCGAGGAAGAGGTCGAAGCGCAATTCCAACGCACCCAAAGCGTCTTGGAAGATGCCGAATTCAGAAGTACACTCAACCAGAAGGAGGACGAGATGAACGCCGTCCTGACCATCAATGCAGGTGCCGGTGGCACGGAAGCCTGCGACTGGTCGGCCATGATTCTCCGAATGTACCGGATGTGGGCCGAACGCAATGGTTTCAAAGTCATCGACATTTTTGAACAGGAAGGTGACACAGCCGGTATCAAATCGGCCAGCATCGAAATTCGGGGCGACTATGCCTACGGATGGCTGAAGGGCGAAAACGGGGTGCATCGACTGGTGCGCATCAGCCCCTTCAACGCCCAAGGCAAACGGCAAACCTCGTTTACCTCGGTGTTTGTGTACCCACTTATCGAAGGCAACGAAATCGAAATTATCGTAAGCCCCGACGATGTTCGCTGGGACGTTTTCCGTGCCTCTGGTGCGGGTGGACAGCACGTAAACCGGACCGAATCAGCCGTGCGCGTCACGCACATCCCAACGGGCATCGTGGCAGAATGTCAGCAAGACCGGAGCCAGCACCGCAACCGGGAGATTGCGATGACTTTGTTGAAAAGTCGTCTGTACGAACTCGAAATGCGCAAACGCCAAGCCGAAAAGGACAAAATCGAAGCGGGAAAAAGCAAAATTGAATGGGGCAGCCAGATTCGCTCCTATGTGCTCGACGACCGCTGGGTAAAAGACCTTCGCTCCGGCTATAAGGTGCACAACCCTGATAACGTGCTTAATGGCGACCTACAAGAGTTTCTCAAAGCCTACCTGATGTGGGAGCGCAATCCGACGGGTACGGTGGAAGATGAGGATTGATTTGCGATTTACGAATTTGGATTTACGATTTAGGGCGCTAAGCGTTGGAGAAATCCCAAGCTCAGCGCCCTAAATCGTAAATCCAAATTCGTAAATCGTAAATCAATTATCGCTGGCCGTAACATCCCCTTCGGCCTCCAAGGCCAAGGTTCCTCCTGCTCCGAGGGCTTTTGGACTGTCGGCATAGGTAATCACCAGCCCATCTTTGGTCTCGTTCATGGTAGCTACCAACGCCGCGCCTTCAGGTGGGTTTTCGCCCAAAATGAATTCAGCGAGTGGGTCTTCCACGTATTTCTGGATGGCGCGGTGAAGCGGACGTGCCCCATATTGTGGGTCATAGCCTTTTTCTGCCACGAAATCCTTGCCTTCTTCACTCAGTGCCAGGGTGAATTTCATGTTGTTCAAACGCAGGGTCAAACCAGCAAGCGCGTTGTCGATGATTTTGAAAATCTCCGGTTTGCCCAAGGAGTTGAACACCATCACGTCGTCAATCCGGTTGAGGAATTCTGGCGAGAAGGTTTTCTTCAAAGCATTCTGAATCACCACTTTAGCGTTGTCTTCGGCGGCGTCCTGACGGGCCTGGGTGGCAAAACCTACCCCTTGACCGAAGTCCTTGAGTTGGCGTACCCCGATGTTGGAGGTCATGATGACCAAGGTGTTTTTGAAATCCACCTTGCGCCCCATACCATCGGTCAATTGACCATCGTCGAGCACTTGAAGCAGGATGTTGAACACATCCGGGTGTGCCTTTTCGATTTCGTCGAGCAGCACTACGGAGTACGGTTTGCGCCGCACTTTTTCGGTCAATTGTCCACCTTCTTCGTAACCAACATATCCGGGAGGTGCGCCAATCAACCGGCTCACCGTGAATTTTTCCATGTATTCGCTCATGTCGATTCGGAGCAGATTGTCCTCTGAATCAAAAAGATAGCGGGAGAGTGCACGGGCAAGCTCGGTTTTTCCGACCCCGGTTGGGCCCAAGAAAATGAATGAGCCAATGGGTTTTTTCGGATCCTTCAGGCCCACGCGGTTGCGTTGGATGGCTTTGGATATTTTGATGACGCTTTCGTCCTGACCAATGACCATTTTGCGCAGGTCGTCGGCCATGGCCACCAGCTTTTTGCTTTCGCTTTGGCCAACTTTTCGAACCGGGATGCCAGTCATCATCGCCACGATTTCGGCGATTTCTTCTTCACCCACCGGGTAACGCGCCACCTTGCTTTCCTCGTCCCACTGGGATTTGGCAAAATCGAGTTGACGCACCTGACGGCTTTCAAGGTCGCGAAGGTTGGCGGCATCTTCGTAGTTCTGGTTTTTCACCGCATAATTTTTCCGCTCGCGAATGGCCTCGATTTCTTTTTCGAGTTCTTCGATATGGGCCGGAACCACAATGTTCTTCAAGTGAACGCGTGCACCCACCTCGTCGAGTACGTCAATGGCCTTGTCTGGCAGAAAACGGTCGGTGATATACCGGTCGCTGAGGCGAACACAGGAAATAATGGCTTCGTCAGAGTACTTGACGTTGTGGAACTCTTCGTACTTCGATTGGATATTGCGCAAGATGTGGATGGTTTCCTCCTGGGTAGGCGGGTCCACCACTACTTTTTGAAAACGACGGTCGAGTGCGCCATCTTTTTCAATGTATTGACGGTACTCGTCGAGCGTACTGGCGCCAATGCACTGGAGTTCGCCACGGGCTAGGGCCGGTTTGAAGATGTTGGAAGCGTCGAGGCTGCCTGAAGCGCCGCCAGCACCCACCATGGTGTGGATTTCATCAATGAAAAGGATGACATCGCGGTTTTTCTCCAGCTCGACCATGATGGCCTTGATACGTTCTTCGAACTGGCCACGGTATTTTGTGCCAGCCACCAACGCAGCCAGGTCCAACATAACGAGGCGTTTGTTGTGCAACGTACGGCTTACCTTTTTCTGCATGATGCGCAGGGCCAAGCCTTCTACGATGGCCGTTTTACCAACCCCGGGTTCGCCGATAAGCACCGGGTTGTTCTTTTTCCTGCGGCTTAGGATTTGGCTCACGCGCTCGATTTCGCGTTCCCGGCCGATAATGGGGTCGAGTTTGCCTTCTTCAGCCAGTTTGGTGAAGTCGCGGCCAAAATTGTCCAGCACAGGGGTGCGGCTTTTTTCCTGGCGCTTTTGGGAAGGCGATTGGTAGGTGCCACGCTCTTCGTCAAAATCACCTTCAGACTGGGCCTGAATCTTTGGCTGGGCCAGGTCTTGTTCCGAGCGAACGTACTCCAATTCCTTTTTGAAAGAATCGTAGTCCACATC
>JALHPW010000301.1:0-4826 GCA_022842255.1 Saprospiraceae bacterium
TTTGTCTGCGGGAAAAGTTTTTCAACAAAATCTTTTTGGTTGAAACCCGAACCGTCAAAACAAACTCAATTGCGCTGATTTGTGGCGTTCATGCAAATCCAGGTTATAGGCAGGCATCTTCCGGTCTTTGAGGTATTTTTCCTTACCGACTCGAAATTGCGCATGGATGATTTCGGCAATGTTCCCTTCGCCACGCATCCGTTTACCGAATCTTTTTTCTTCCAAACTACCGCCATGGGTGTCCCGAATCCGGTTCAAAACGCGGTCGGCCCGGTCGGGCATGGTCTTGCGGATCCAATCTTCAAAGATGGCCGCCACATCGCCGTTGAGCCGTACCATGGTATGCCCTACCCCCAAGGCACCGAGTTCGGCCACGGTTTTGATGAGCGACAAGATTTCGTGGTCGTTCAGTCCGGGAATGATGGGCGCCATCATCACAAAGGTGGGAATACCGGCCAGGCTCAGTGTTTCCATGGTTTTGAGGCGTTGGGCCACGGTGGCCGTGCGGGGCTCCAGGTATTGCCTCAATTCTTCCTGTAAAGTGGTGATGCTGATGGCCACGTGACAGAGGTTTTCGGAAGCCAGTTTTTGCAAAATATCCAGGTCGCGGAGAATTAGGCTGTTTTTGGTAATCAGGCCGACCGGGTGGCGGTATTTCCAAAAAACCTCCAGGCATTCGCGGGTGATGTTGAACTTCCGCTCGGCCGGTTGATAAATGTCCGTATTGCCGGCAAACATGATGGGCGCAGCTTTCCAGTTTTTCTTTTTCAGTTCTGTTTCAAGGAGTTGTGCGGCGTTGCGTTTCACCAAAATCTTCCGTTCAAAATCCAGTCCCGCGCTGTAACCCCAATACGGATGCGTATTCCGGGCATAGCAATAAATGCAGCCATGTTCGCAACCTTGGTAAGGATTCATGCTCCATTCAAGCGGGATATCTGCACTTTCCACCTTGTTCAGGATGGTTTTGGGGTGGGTTTCGAGGTATTGGGTTTTGAGTTCGCCATCGTCCCACTCATCGGCCACGAGTGCCCAATCGAGGGGCTCCTGGCTGCGCACCAGTTTTTCGTATTTCGACGCTGGATTGATTTGGGCGCCCCGGCCTTTTAGGAATTTTTGGGCTTGGCCCTTGGCGATGGACATGGAGTGTATTTTGGGCAAATTTAAAACAAATTGAGTTTATTTGATGTTTTTTATTAAACACTAAATGACTTACCATGGAAGATTTTGCCACACGCAGACAACCAATGGCAAGAAATTTGCGTATAAAATGAGGTCGCTATTTATTCCAGTTTGTCCACTTCAACTTTTGGCAATAACTTGCGGCAATTGACGGCACCATGTATTTCCTCCCGGCTGAACGTCTGCGGCTTTACCGCAATTTTAAGTCTATCGAAGTCAATGACTTTCATGGACTTATCCGTTTTTATGAGCAAAACGAGGACGGTATTCGGGCCTTGGATTTTGATGAGTACCTGGATTGTACACTAGCCTACACACAGGCCCTTTTTGAATCGGCCGACCACGGCAAGCACCTCGTGATGTGCGACCATCTGTTGGAACTGGTCATCATGCAAAACGTGGACCATTGGAGCGGGGAAGATTTGTACCACCGTTTGCTTTTTAAAAAATCAGCCTCGTTTTACCACCTCCAGGAATACGCCAAATCGGAGCGGATTCTCCGCGAAATCATTAAAATTTACCCGCACGACCGCTTGGCAGCGGTTTATCTGAACAAGGTACTTCTGCACCAAAAACCCAGCTGGCTCTTCCGGGCCCGTGCTGCCATGGTCGCCCTGGCCCTTTTGGCCGTGGTAGTCATTGCCCTAGAAATCCTGGCCGTCCCGAAGTTTTTCCCCAGCCTGGTCCAACCCTTTCAGATTGCCCGCAACCTGCTCATTGGCCTCAGCTTGGCCTCCCTTTCCTTGGGCGAATCGGGACATTCACTGCGTTGTTGGCTCAAGACGCGGCGTTTCGTCCGTCAAGCCGTTAAGAGAAAGAAGTAGCCTGCAAAAGGTTTATGGGGTTGATTGGGTTTATGGGGTTTATGGGGTTTATGAAGGTTGATAATTGCACCCTATAAAGTGGGCAATCCCTGCTTTTTTGAGTGCAATTATCAACCTTCATAAACCCCATAAACCCCATATCAACCTTTTGAGACAGCCCCTTTTTACTTGAAAATAGAAACTATCTACACGAAACTTATTTGTGGTGGTACTTTTGCGCTGACAAAAAAACAACTCTCAGTGCATGAAAAATCTGTTCTATTTTCTTTCCGCCTTCCTATTGCTGCAAGCCTGTTCTGAATCGCCCAAAACCGGCACCGGTCCTACTGCCGATGCCTATGGCAACATCCTCGCCGATTCTGCCTTGGTATTGGGCTCCTCCCCCGACAATAAATTCCGGCTTTTTAGAAGCGTTCGCAAGGGCAACGAGAACGGCCAGGCCGACATCGTGCTGCTCCGTATGCCGGATATGAAACAAGTCCTCGTTTCTAATTTGCCCGCCCAGGTGAACGGCGCGAAATACAAACCCAAATCTTTTTGGTCGAAGGATGCCAAATACCTGATGGTCGACAATGCGTTGGCAGAAGGCGACAACCCACGCGAGTTGGTGCTGTTCGATTTAACCACCATGGAAGTTGCCCATCGCCAGCCAGGCGAACTCTTGGCCTTTGACGAGGAAAACAGTGTGGTCTTTTACTACCGAACCACTGCCGAGCGCCAAATTTTTGCCCATTACCCACTCAGCAATCCTGGTCAGGAAGCCACGCGCGACCTCATTGCCCCACCGGGCGATAAAACACCCATCATAACCCTTAAAACGGAGGATAAAGAAGCACGCGTAAAAGCCTACCGAGGCGGCGCACCTATCAATTTTTCGATGCGGTATTGAGCAAACCCGCTTGAGGTCAACGAATAGTAGCAAAACAAGTACGCGGAATAGACGCCGCGGTCCGGGTAGCAGATAGGTCAGGTATTTTTGGCAAAAATTAATACCATGACATCTACAGCACTTTTCACCGCACCCTTGTTTGTTCTATGTTTAATGGCTTCACCCGTGTCCGGCCAAAGCAGGTGGTACGATTGCAGCCAAGGGTTTCTTTCACCGGACGAAAAATTCATGCTTACCTGTATCGGCGAGCCTGGAGACCCGGTGGAATGCCCCGTTACTGTGTTGATTTTGAAACGTGTAGGAGGCCAGGATTCAATGGTGGTGAGCCAAACTGGAAGTCACGATTGTAGTGGCCCACAGTTTTTTTGGTCAACATCTGTGGAATACCTGGTGGTTGAAACCAATGACCGAGGCTGCGATGGGCAACGCCGCACCCAGGTTTTTGACCTGAAAAAGCAACACCTATTGTATACCGTAGATGGCAACCTTTGGCTTTTTGATGACTTGCTCAACATCGCGATTTTGCAAACGGATTCCACGGAATATGATGCAAATGGGAGAATAAGCAAACGGCCCTTCAAGCTTTTCGCCTACGACATTGTCCGCAATGAAAAATGGCCCATTTTTTCCATCGATGGGTATGCGTATGACTGTACCGGGGATAACTTGAGCATCGAGTTCGACCAACACGCCATCCGAACCCTGAGCATCCAAACCCCTGCATCCAGCGAAACAAAGACCACATTCAGTGTACGATACTGACCAATTTAAAATGAACCATTCAGATAGTTTCCACCACGCCATCCGCACAGGGATACCCCCTCAGCTCCCCCCACCCCGCCCGCTCGACCCCGAAGTGAGCCACGCGCCACGCCGTGTGGTCGAAAGCGTTTTGTCGGAAAACGAAAAAGTACTGGCCATTCAAAACGCCCTGCGTTACTTCCCCACCGAGTGGCATCGGGAATTGGCGGCTGAATTTGCCGACGAGCTCCAGCGTTACGGACGGATTTATATGCACCGCTTTCGGCCCGAATATGCCATGCATGCGCGGCCAGTGACGGATTATCCGCATCGCTCCAAGCAAGCGGCGGCCATCATGCTGATGGTTCAAAACAACCTCGACCCCAAGGTGGCCAAACACCCGCACGAGCTCATCACGTACGGGGGCAACGGGGCGGTGTTTCAGAACTGGGCGCAGTACCTGCTCACCATGCGCTACCTCTCGGAAATGACGGATAATCAGACCCTTGTGCTGTATTCTGGCCACCCGATGGGCTTGTTCCCCAGTCACCCTGATGCCCCGCGCGTGGTGGTGACCAATGGCATGATGATCCCAAACTATTCTTCCAAAGACGATTGGAACCGCTACAATGCCCTGGGCGTGACCCAGTACGGGCAAATGACCGCTGGTTCATTCATGTACATTGGCCCTCAAGGCATTGTACACGGCACCACCATCACCTTGCTCAACGCCGGACGGCGCATGGGCCTGGGTGAATCGCTGGCCGGACGCGTGTTTATCACCTCCGGCTTGGGTGGCATGAGCGGCGCGCAGGCCATTGCTGCGGTCATTACGGGCTGTGTGGGCATCATTGGCGAAGTGGACGGCGATATGGTGCAGCAACGGCTCACGGATGGCTACATCAAAAAGGAAAATGTGTTTAGCAACCTCGATGCGCTCATTGCCCGCATGGAAGAATGTAGGCGCGATAAAACTGCGATTACGCTGATTTATCATGGTAATATTGTGGACTTGTGGGAGCGTTTTGCGCAAGACAATATCCCGGTTGAACTGGGGTCCGACCAAACCAGTTGCCACAACATCCACGACATGGGGTATTGCCCGGTGGGCTACACCTTTGAAGAGGCTAAGCGTTTGCTTATTCAGGACAAGCCAAAATTCATGGAGGAAGTAGCCAACACGCTGCGCCGCC
>JALHPW010000301.1:4836-6500 GCA_022842255.1 Saprospiraceae bacterium
GATTATGGCAACGCGTTTCTCAAAGAAGCGGGTGAGGTTGGGGCAGACGTATTCAAATCACCCAATCCACCGACGACCCAATCCACAAATAACCAAATCCCTGATTCCCCCACCTTCAAATATCCTTCCTATGTAGAGGACATCATGGGGCCCTTGTGTTTCGATTATGGATTTGGACCGTTCCGTTGGGTGTGTTGTTCGGGGGAAATAACTGATTTGGAAAAAACCGACCTGATTGCTGCGCAAGTTTTGGAACAAATGCTCGCCGAAGCGCCCGACGAAATCAAGGGGCAGATCCGCGACAACCTGAACTGGATTCGCGACGCGAAGGTCAATTTGCCCGTGGTAGGCTCCATGTCGCGCATTTTGTACGCAGATTCGGAAGGCAGGATGCGGATTTCAAAAGCTTTCAACGATGCCATTGCGAGCGGGGAATTGCGTGGTCCGGTGGTACTGGGCCGCGACCACCACGACGTGAGTGGCACGGACTCGCCTTTCCGTGAGACGGCCAATATCTATGACGGATCGCGTTTTACGGCGGATATGGCGGTTCAAAACGTGATTGGTGATTCGTTCCGGGGAGCTACCTGGGTAAGCCTGCACAATGGCGGCGGCGTAGGCTGGGGTGAGGTCATCAACGGCGGTTTCGGCATGGTGCTCGATGGCTCCGCCGATGCGGAACGCCGCTTAAAATCCATGCTATTTTGGGATGTGAACAATGGCATCAGCCGAAGGGCTTGGGCACGCAATCCGCACGCTATCAGTACTTTGGAACGGACTATGGAGGCTTATCCGGAGTTGAAGGTTACGGTGCCGTATTTGGCGGAAGAGGCTTTGGTGCGGGAGGCTTTGGCGGCGAAATTTGATTAGGTTTAATTTCAACCGTATATTTGTAAAAATTTAGGCCATGACAAACTTGAAAAAAATTCCGTTGACAAAAGGATCTGAGTTCAATCAATTTTTATTGTTTTTTGAAAAACTGTCAGCAGAAAACAAAGCTCTTATTATCCATCTTCTGAGCGAAAAAGCAGCTCCCAAAAAGAAAGAGGATAAGGCTTGGGAGAGCCTAAAAGGCAGTGTATTGACCTATATTGACCCGTTTGAACCGATTGCTGTTGAGGATTGGGAGGTATTGTCATGATTCTTCTGGACACGCACATCTTAGTTTGGTGGCTAAATCAAGTTTCCAAACTTTCGAACACCCAAACTGCTTTTATCGCAAGTGCTTCAGATATCGCAGTCAGTACCATCTCGCTTTGGGAAATCGCAAAACTGGTTGAATATCAAAAACTTAAACTCAAATTACCTGTATTGGATTGGATAATTGCAGCGCAATCTCATCCTAAAATTCAAATAATTCCGCTTCATCCAGAAATCATTGTAGCTTCTACACAGCTTCCTGGTACATTTCACAAGGATCCTTCTGATCAGATTATCGTGGCTACTGCTAGACATCTTGACATTCCAATTTTGACCAAGGATTCCAAGATTTTAGATTATGATTATGTGAACTCTATAGGTTAGCCCCCCTCTCAAAATGATGCACTTTGGCATTCATTTATACGAAAAACCTCCTATTGTCATTTTTTTCGGCAGATTAGGAATCCAATGCCTAATCTGCCGGTTTTTTGGCCTCCGACATCGTAGGCGGGTTAAAATCATCC
>JALHPW010000302.1:0-530 GCA_022842255.1 Saprospiraceae bacterium
CCTAGAGGCATTTAGCGATGGGGTGCTCGCCATCATCATTACCATCATGGTATTGGAAATCAAGGTGCCACATAGTACGGATTGGAACGAACTGACCCGTTTATGGCCCGTGTTTTTCAGTTACCTGTTGAGTTTTGTTTATGTCGGCATTTATTGGGGCAATCACCACCATCTGTTGCAAACGGTTAAGCGGGTGAATGCTGGTATTATCTGGTCGAACATGGCCTTGTTGTTCAGTTTGTCCCTGTTGCCTTTCGCTACCGGATGGATGGGCCAAAACCACTTTGAAACCAATACGGTGGTTTTTTACGGCATTTCACTGGAATTGAATGCCCTTGCTTTTTATTGGTTGCAGTCGAGCATCATGAAAAGCCAGGAGCACGAAGCGAAATTGCGGCAGGCCTTGAAAAAATCCAGGGTGAAGGGGTTTTTGTCGCAGGTTTGTTATCTCGCAGCCATCCCAATTGCTTTTTGGTGGCCTGCCATTTCCTTTTTGTTGTTTTTCGCGGTAGCGGTCATCTGGATCGTGC
>JALHPW010000302.1:540-6497 GCA_022842255.1 Saprospiraceae bacterium
GCCAGAGCGAGGCATCGAGCAGGCTATTGTGGAACCGTAGTGCCCCCTGGATTATCTGCCAAAATACGGAAAAGCGTGCTTGCCGCCATTTTTTACCTTATCCAATCGAGTATTAAAAATCTTATGCAGGTCTTCCTTTTTGAGCCGGCTGTAGATTTCTTTTAGTGCTACAAGTGTGTTCAAGTCATTTGGGTCACTCTGCTCTGCCTTCATAAAATAAGGCAATGCTTTTTCAAAAAGCGAATTTATCTCTTCATTTAACTTTGAATACTTCTTGGTATCGGTTGATGTAGAGTTGTTAAGCTCCTGGGTTAGCATTGCAGCCTTATTGTAAAAAATTGACCCCATAGCATAATTTGCATCCAAACTACCTGGTTCTAACTGAATGGCTTGCTGAAAGTGTTTTTTTGCATCTTCTATATAGGCATCTGCTTTAGACTGGTCTTTTGATTTGGATGAAAAATCTGCTAAGCTTAAATAGGCATTCCCTAGCGTAACATAAAGGCCAACGTTGGCCGGTTCCATTTCAATAGCTTTTTTGAGTCGTGCGATTAGTTCTTCTGGCTTATTTTTCGCAATATAATAATTGATTTCAGCAAACAGCAATCCAGAATCATTCGGGTATTTCACGCGCCCTTGCTCTAATATTTTAATAGCCTGTGAATCGTCGTTTGATTGTAGATAACTGTTGTAAAGCCCCTCATATACGAACGGCTCCGCTGCTGGGTCTTCCAGTGCAATTTTGTAATACGTGATAGCATCTTGAAAGTTCAATGACTTTTCGGCTGTAAGCCCGGCAAAACCTGCATATTGAAAATAGTCCTTTTGAGTATGAAGTGATGCTATTTGATTAGAAATCAGGGTATTGTGACACTCCATTCCAGCCTTGAATGCCTCGAATGCAACAGCATAGTTTGTTGATTCATAGCATTCAACCCCAAAGTTTACTATGAAAGCCTGAGTGCTTTTCAGGCCATTCAAAGCATCTGATTTTTCATACTTTTTCTGTGCAATTTTTAATGCCTGGTCATAAGCATAATAAGCATATAAGCAAGCGTTAGAAGTTTTTATACTAGAATTCAATGTTTTCCTAGTAAATTCTTCTTGGGCTATAGTGAGATAAATATCGCCCCTGGTAATCCACGCAGAAGGACTATTGTAGGCGTCTGTGAATTGGATGGACAAATCGGAAGATTTTTTTGCCTCTTCGAGTTTGTGCTTATTTGCTGTAGGGTCCAAATTGTAGGCTGCTAAAGCTCTACCTGCAGATTTGGCAGCAGAAAGACCTCCTTCCGTACCTAGAGAGGGAGGCTTGGGTATCCAATTTTCGTTATTGACTGTTGGTGATTCCTTATCTTTTACGGGGTTTGATCCCGTCGAGGTGGAGGCCGATGCAGGGGTATCAGGAGGGTTACTGGGAGACAATTTAGCCATGGCCGTTTCTACTTCCTTTTTGTAATGACCATTTGGGTAAATATTCAGGTATATTTGATAGGCATCGATGTTATTCTTTTTCTTGGCCAACTCCCATGTACGAGACTCTTGAAGGTCGGCAATGTTTTTTTCTGCAGTTGCCCTGTGTTTGCCGTCAGGAAAGAGCTCTAAATAAAATCCGTATGAATCTGTTGTGTTGATTTTCAATGCGTTTTCCCATGCGGTAACTTCTGGATTATCCTTTGGCACTGGTGAAATTTTGGATTTGTTGTCAATAAACACAAAGCCACCTCCCTTATGACTGCCAAACCCGGAAATATATGGGGTTGGGTATGCCTTTTCTAAAAATGCGGAAATCATATTAAAAGACAAAACCCGGTATTCACCACCTTTTGTAGCAAGGGCTTCTAAATATTTTTGAACAAATTGGGATTTATCGGGAGTTCGCTCTTTGCCACCCGAAGCGGCAAAGAGTCGAGATTTTAGCTTTAATTGCTCATTGATAAAGAGTTCCCGTTGTGTCTCAATGGTGGTCTCAGGCTTGCCCCATGTTCCTTCCGCACCACGAAAGGCAACCTCATCGTCAAAGGTCCCCGAATAACAAGCATCAATAGATAGAAGGATATGGTTGCACCCAATTCCATCAATCCGTCGACGCAAAATTTGATAGGATAAATAACTATCTTGATATGGATCATTGAGTGCTGCATCTACCGGAATGAAATATCCTTCGTTGGTGTCTTCCCTAAAATCACCGTGTCCAGAAAAAAACAAAAACAATTGGGCATCTGGTTCAAATTGCTTTTGAATCAGTTCTTCCAATTTGGCAAATATGGCCTTTTTACTAGGATTCCTCAATACCAGCGTATCAAAGTCGTATGTATCGTGTAGCGTAGCTGCCAAATTTGTAACTTCCGAAATTGGATGCTTTAACTTAGGCCATTGTTGGTAATCCTGGATTGCGATAAAAACCGCAAGGTCTTTTTGTTTCCGGGCAACTTCCAAGTTGGCCGGAGCGGTATTGAAAGGCAAGAAAAGGCTTTCAAAAAAGAGCTGGAGGCAAATAAAAGCAAACATTTTTTTAGGGATTTTAGAGTATATAGCCAACGCAGAGTGGTTTTGAACACCGAGCGCACGTAATCAATTAAAAATCAAAGTGTTTCAATCACTCAAATCATCAAAATCACTTTAATCGCAGTATTTATTACAAAGATAGCAAAACTTCTTTCGTGCAAAAAAGTCTTTCTGAAACAAGCATCTCCGATAAATACGAAAAATAAAGACCTTCGCATTTGTCTTGAAAACCCGAAAGTAGTTCAATTCAATAAGCGTACATGAACAAAAAAGTCTTCGTCACAGGCTGTTTCGACCTGTTGCATAGTGGGCACGTTGCGTTTTTGAAGGAAGCCGCCCAGTTCGGCGATTTGTATGTGTGTATTGGCAGCGACGAAAATGTGAAAAACCTGAAGGGGCGTTACCCCGTCAACCACCAAGCCGAGCGGCGCTACCTGCTGGAGGCCTTGGCTTGCGTGCAGGAGGTGCGTGTCAACCAGGGTTGGGGCATCATGGATTTTGAAAAGGAATTGGCCGACATCGCCCCCAATGTTTTTGTAGTGAACGAAGACGGCCACACACCCGCCAAAGAAGCCCTGTGCAGGAATTTCAACATCGAATACAAGGTCTTGAGCCGCAAACCCCACGGTGACTTACCGGTGCGCTCTACCACCGCCCTGCGCACCGTGTGCACCATTCCGTTTCGGGTTGATTTGGCCGGGGGATGGCTGGACCAACCTTATGTATCGAAGTACTTCCCGGGTCCGGTGCTCACTATCTCCATCGAACCCACCATCGATTTCAACGACCGCAGTGGCATGGCATCCAGTACCCGCCGCAAGGCCATTGAACTTTGGAAAACCGAACTGCCTCCCGGCGACCGTGAGCAACACGCCAAGATTCTATTCGCCTTCGACAATCCACCGGGCACTGGTCATGTGAGCGGCTCGCAGGATAGCATCGGCATTGTTTTCCCGGGCCTGAACAAACTCAACTACAACAACCACTACTGGCCAGATACCATCGAAACCATTGACGATGAGGCGGTTATGAGCTGGATTGAAGCGCATTTGTATTTGGTAACCTTGGGTCCAAGGGTGTCCACTTACAATGTGTTGGAAAACACCCAGATCAATGAACAAAACGCCAAGGCCCTGGCCGATGCCGCGAACCGGTGCTGGGAGGCCATGCTTCAAATGGACATCCATGCCTTCGGCGAAGCCTTCCGGGCCTCCTTTGAGGCGCAAATCGCGATGTTTCCCAACATGGTGGACGCAGAAATTTTGCGCATCATCGAACAATACCGTTCTACCGCCCTTGGCTGGAAACTAAGTGGCGCGGGCGGCGGCGGTTATTTGATCCTGGTCAGCGACCGGCCGGTGGAAAATGCTATTCAGATTAAGATTCGGAGGAGAGAAGTGTAGATGGTTCGAGTTGTTCGAATGGTTTGAAGAGTTTGAATTGTGGGTGCTACCCAAACCACTTGAGCCCATCAAACCCATCAAACCCTTCAAACTCATCAAACAAAACAATATGCCAACAATCTTCACCACCAGAAAATACCAACTCCCCTTCATCCTGGTGACCAGCCTGTTCTTCTTGTGGGCCCTGGCCCATAACCTGAACCCAATCCTGATCCCGCACTTGAAAAAGGCCTGCAGCTTGTCTGATTTTCAGAGCGCCTTGATTGATTCGGCCTTTTTCATAGCCTATTTTGTTTGCGCCATCCCCGCTGGGGTGGTGATGAAGCGGTATGGGTACAAATCGGGCATCATTTTGGGACTGCTGTTGTTTGCCGCCGGGGCGTTTTTGTTTTACCCGGCCGCCTCGCTATTGTCGTTTCCGTCTTTTTTGATGGCCCTGTTTATCATTGCAAGCGGCCTCACGTTCCTGGAAACGGCCGCAAACCCCTACATCACCATCCTAGGTCCGCCGGAAAACGCCACCCAACGGCTGAATTTTGCGCAATCCTTCAATGGACTGGGGGCCTTTATTGCGCCGCTCATCGGCGGACTTTTCATTCTTTCTGGCAAACAACTGAACGAGGAGCAACTGGCTACGTTTTCGCCCGAGCAGTTGAACAGTTTTTATGTCACGGAGGCTGCCGCGGTCAAAATGCCATACCTGATGATTGGGTTGTTGGTTTTGGCGGTGGCTTTGGTGTTTACCCGGATTCAATTGCCCGACATCAAGGAGGAAGACAGCGGTCCGAACCAGGGTTGGGGTCGTTTATTCCGACACAAAAACCTGAGAAACGGGGTCATCGCACAGTTCTTTTACGTGGGCGCCCAAGTGGGTATCGGGAGTTTTTTTATCCGTTTTTTGAATCAAGCAGCCCAAATTGAAGAAAAACAGGCGGCTTACCTGTTATCGGTTGCGCTGCTGCTGTTTATGATTGGTCGTTTTGTGGGCACTATTTTGATGAAATGGGTCGCGCCGGCCCGTTTGCTGGCCATTTATGCCTTGTGTTGCATTGGATTGTTGGGATTGGCCATTGTGGTGCAAGGAATGCCCGCGGCCTATGCGTTGATGGGGGTAGAGTTCTTTATGTCGATCATGTTCCCCACCATTTTCTCGCTCAGCATTACCAACCTGGGCGAAGACACCAAAATGGGCTCCTCACTGGTCATCATGTCCATCGTGGGCGGCGCCATTGTACCCTTGTTCATGGGGAGCGTTTCCGATGCTACGCATTCCATTCAACTGGCCTATTTGATCCCATTGCTATGCTTTGCGGTGGTTTTTTACTTTGGATGGAAGAGTCGGTTGGGAAATTGAGATATTAAGATATTGAGATAGCCAATAATATTATAATATCTTAAATATCCTAATATTTTAAATATCCAAATATCTCAACTTAATGAAACGTTTCTGCCTAGCCTTAGACCTAAAACCAGACGCCAAGCTCATCGCCGAGTACGAAGCGCATCATCGCAATGTCTGGCCGGAAATTATCCAGAGCATCCAGGATTCGGGCATTTTACACCTGGACATTTACCGGGTGGAGAACCGGCTTTTTATGATCCTGGAAGCCGAAGACGATTTTTCCTTTGAACGAAAAAACGCGCTGGATGCCGCAAACCCTCAGGTGCAACAATGGGAACAGCTCATGTGGCAATACCAACAGGCCATCCCTGGATCGAAACCGGGGGAGAAATGGCGGTTGATGGAACCCATTTTCAGCCTTCCCTATTAAGACGGGCATTGCCCGAAAACCCGTACGCCAACGCTTAGAACCGTTTCTTAGTTGAACGCCTTCAACCTGAATTTGCCATCCGCATATTGAACCAAAAACACTTGCCCTGCAAACCCCGGGCGTGGTGGAGTCGATAGTCTGCGTCCCAAAAGGTCGTAGTACGCTACAATGGTTTGGTTATCAATGCTTTGTGGCTCCTCCAGACTGCTCATCGGACAAGCGGCAGCCAAGTCTTCTATCACATACGGAGTAGAACCCGCCATGCCTTCTCCCT
>JALHPW010000303.1 GCA_022842255.1 Saprospiraceae bacterium
TGATTCCCGGTATAAAAACCTGCGGGCAACACAAAACTTGGCGCTGCGGCGTATGCATTTTCGCAATCAAACCCATTGGGCGCACTGGGAGTGGGGGTGGTTGTGATACACCAGGCCCCGTCATCGTTGATGCGCATGTAGGAATGGCCGGGCTGGAGGACCTTTACGGTCACGGAATCCACCAAGTTGCCGGTTTCGTCGTAGAGCTTGATTTGGTCGTTGAAATTGATTTTAAAATCGGTGTGCAGGTTGCCCACAAAGCCACCACCCGGTATAAACCAAGAAGGCGTTGGGCCAAAGTATTGATTGTCCGAAGCGATTCCAAAATGAAGCCAGGTGCGCCCTGATAGGTCGCTGGAGTTGGTACTTGCATTGTGGATTTCCACAGCCAGCACATTTTGTCCGGGTTGTAGCAGCGTGGCCAACACTGCCTGATCGAAATTGGTTGCTTCTGGCAGGGCCGCATTGTTGTAAAACGTGGCTTCGTGGTCGCCGACCAATGTGTTCCAGGAAGGCTGGCCACTGACGGAGTTGCTGCGGGCAATTTCCTGGCCGTTGAGGTAGGCAATAAAACCATCGTCATAATCCATACTGAACACTGCTCGTGCAATGTCGCTTAGGTCCGTGATGTCGAAACTGCGCCGATAATACACGGAGAGGGTTCCGGCGGGTACGATGGTTGCATCGTCACCATCGCCGTAACCGAAGCCGCCGGGGCCGGTGGGCCATGTGGAATCATCAAAGCCGAGGGTGTTCCAATCGGCTGGCGGGTTGCTCACCCCAATTTGATAGTGCCAGGTGTCTCCTTCATAAATAGCTGTTTCCCAGTGGTTTATACTGCCTGGTGGCGTTGTGGATGATCCGCGGTTTTTCCCTGAAGCAAACACCAGCAGCTGTTCACCGGGTTCGATGTTCACATCGGGCAGAAGCCAACGGCTTTCTTTGGAGCCGTCGCTGAGACCCCATCCGAAAAAGTTGGCGGTTTGGGTGCCACCGTTCCGAATCTCTATCCAATCGGGGCGGTCAGCATCTTCATCCTGGATTTGGCCGGTGTTGGTGGGGGCAATTTCAGTGAGCCGGATTTGGGCGGGCAGGCTTAAAGCTAAACCTTGTAGTAGTAGCAAAAAAAGGAGGGGCGTCCTCGTGGCAGATAAGCAAAACAGTTTCTTCATACAGAAAGGCGGGCATGGTTTGTTGGGGCAAGATTAGTACAAAATGCCGGGAAAATGCAGGGGAATCTCTTTGGAATGGATGTTGAAATGCTGGAGGCAAACAACTTTTGTTCGGGTTCTGAAACTTTATTTTGCGCGCGCCAGTTTCCGAATCAAATACCAATTAAAATTTGGGCTATGGAAGAAAAAATACCGGTTCGTGAACAAATACAACTTACGCCTTTTGGTCCTGAGGACAAGTCTAAACT
Source organism: Saprospiraceae bacterium (assembly GCA_022842255.1). GTDB lineage: Bacteria > Bacteroidota > Bacteroidia > Chitinophagales > Saprospiraceae > M3007. Next base: position 1,421 of record JALHPW010000303.1, read on the forward strand.
TGTACTTTATCTCAACGACCCTATTATTTACCGCAATACCTTGCTCATTCCGTCGCCCTACACGGAAGCGGATGCGGAGTGGTGGATTGGGAAAACCCAAGAGAACTTTGAGCTGTATGGCAGGACCTATAATTGGGCCATTCGACATGTTGAACATGGCTTGATAGGCGGCACCAGCGTTTTTATTCGGACAGGGCTAGAGGGCCATCTCGACGAAATTGGGTATTGGTTGGCCGAACCATTTCGAGGGCAGGGCATTGTCACCGATGTGGTAAAAGTGCTCTGCAATTGGTTGTTTGAGATTCGTCCAGCACTGGTGCGTATTGAGGCCAAGGTGCATTCCTACAACCCTGCCTCGGCACGGGTGCTCGAAAAAGCGGGTTTTGAACGAGAGGGGTTGTTGCGCAAGGCGACCATCAAAAATGGCGAGCTGATTGACACCATTTTGATGGCTAAAATTCGGCCAGGGCTGGAGTAGCCAAAGCCTAAAAGCGCGTAAAACGCTCCGTAAACTCCTCTTTTTTGATTCTGGAAACGGGGATGCTTACTTTGTTGGGCATCACTACGTAGCCTCCATCGCCACGGGTATAACTTCGGATGTGACGCATGTTGACCAAAAACTGCTTGTGGATGCGAAAAAAATCGCCTCCTGCCAGCATTTCCTCTACGTCGCCCAAGGTCTTGGTAATGAGGTACATCTCCCCGGTAGCAAGGAAAAATTTGGTGTAACTGCTGTCTGATTCGCAGTACATCACATCCGCCAGTTCGACGAAAGTGTAGCCATGTGCATAAGGTAGGGCAATCTTGTCGAAACGTTTGGCGTCGGGCGCGTACAATTGTTGCCGTAACAGCTCAATTTGCGTTTTTTCGATGCGCTGCTTTTCTGCGGCCTTGTCCACGGCCTTTCGTAATTCTTCCGGATTGACGGGTTTTAGCAGGTAATCCACCGCGCTATACCGAAAGGCTTTTACAGCAAATCGGTCATAAGCTGTGGCAAAAATCAGCGCAAATGGGATATCGCCCAATTCCTCAAGCAATTGAAACCCATTCAATACGGGCATTTCAATGTCAAGAAACACAAGGTCGGGTTTCAAAGCACGAATGGCTGCCAAACCTTTTTCAGGGTCCGTGAATTTGCCCGCCACAGCTACTTCCGGGCAGGTTTCCATAAGCGTCAGGTGGAGGGCCTCCACGGCATCAGGTTCGTCGTCTATGATTAGGGACTTCATGTTGTTGTGGATTTGGTTATTTGTGGATTTGGTTATTTGTTTTGCTTAGGCTTGGTATTCGTATTGTCTTGAGAAAGGTTGAGTGTTGTGCTCGGGCAAAACAAATCCCCAAATCCCCAAATAACCAAATCCCCATCAAAGTGGTATTTCCATCACCACCTTGGTTCCGATAGCGGATCCGTGGTGGTCCGTTAAATCAATGGTTGCTGAGTGCGCCAATTTTCCGGTGGCCTTGAGTCTTTCTGCGGTGATTTTTTGTCCGAGACTTTTTTGGTTGAGTGCGCTTTTACTATCCAATTCGGCAGCGGCCGTTCGACCAATTCCATTGTCCTCGATTTCTACCCGCAATAAATCTTCCGCTGTAAGACTGAGCCGCACCCAAATTTTTCCACCTTCCTTTCGGTGCATAAGTCCGTGCCAGATGGCATTTTCGACATGGGGTTGAATGAGCATCCCCGGGATTTGAAGGAAGGTAGGGTCTATTTCCGGGTGTATTTCGAGCGAAAACTGCAATTTTTCCTTAAAACGAAGGGCCTCGATGTCCACGTACAATTGAAGTGCCTCCAAGTCGCGCGCGAGGGTGATTTTTTCGCTGCGACTGTTTTCCAATACCAGCCGCAAGAGACTGCTGAATTTTTGAAGATACTTGGCGGCGGTGTCGGTGTCGCGTTCTTTGGTGTAGCGATAGATGGAGTTGAGGCAATTGAAAATGAAGTGCGGATTGATTTGGGCGCGGAGGTTGGCGAGCTCAAGTTCTGTGCGGCGGCGTTCTTGCCGTTGGCGGTAGCCGTAAAAAAGAAACCCGGCAGTGGCCAAAAGCACCAGCAGCAACAACCCGAACACCGTTATTTGTTGTTGGCTGCGTGCATCCCTGCGCTCGAGCTCCCGTTCTTGTTCGGCCTTGGCAAGCGCTTCCTTTTGTTCAAATTCATGGTTCAGCTGAATTTCCGTGATGCGCCGCGTGTTTTCCAGGTTGCTGACGCTGTCGCGCGCACGGATGTGAAGTTTGTAGTAGCGTAGTGCATCTGCAGGCCGATGTTGCAATTCAGCTAGTTGGCTGAGGTCGTAAAAATATCGTTCGCGGTAACTTGGGTCTTGCGTCTGATCAATCAGCCCCGCTATTTTACCCAAATACAGTTCGGCCTTTGGCAAATTACCCAGCCGGATGAAGCATCGGCTCATGGCCAGTTGGTAATTGAGCGCTGTTTCGGTGGTGGCCGTTTCCGGGTGTTTTTGGAAGGCCTCCTCAGCTTTTATCAGCCATTCCTGTTCCCGGGCATAATTTTTTTTGCGCTCTTCTATTCGCCCCATGGTTAGATAAAGTGGGACGATGCCAGGAATATTGGAGGTGTTTTCAAGTATGCGGAGCGCATTTTGGACATAAAACGCTGCACTGTCGGGTTGGCCCATCCGGTCGTATAAATCGCCAAGCAGGTGGCTACAAGCACACAATCCGTGCGGGCGATTGGCACGGGTGGTCAGGTCTACACACAAGCGGGCATATTGCAGAGCCTTGGCCGATTGCTCCGGCATTTCAAACAGGTGGGAGGCCAGGGTCGAGATGATATAGGTCATCTTGGCCGTATCCCTACACTGCTCATAGGCACGGTAGCACAATAAAAAGGTATCCGTAGCCTCCGGGGAATGGCTTTCGTACAAGTGTGCAAAAGCGATGTTCCCGAGCGATTGTGCCACGCCACGGGTATGCTGTAGTTGGTGGTACAAGCCCAGAGATTCCCGACCGTATTGACGACATTTTTCATAAGATTTTAAGGGCCGAAAGTAGTTCGTGCTAATGCTCCACAGCAGTTGAGCACGCTGGTGGAGATGCCCGGTATCGGTATCCACGGGGATTTTTTTCAGCACCGAAAGTAGGGAGTCTACCTTCTGTTGCTGTGCCCAGGTGGGCATGGCCGACAAAAACAAGCCCAATAAAAGGGTTAGCCTGGTGAACATGGGAGCAAAGATGGAAAATCGGTCGGCACGGTTGGGTTCAAATTTTAAGGAACTGTTGAAAATGAGCTACGAGCAGTGATTTTACCCATACACAACACTTTTCACCGTTCACCCGCCATTTTTCGCAGGTGGTTAGAAACCGGCTACTTGTGCGGGTTGATTGCCGATACCTTTCGCCATATTCAATTAAAAAAGGACATGGAAAGACGAACATTTATGATGGCTGCTGGCCTAATGGCCGGATTTGGAGGTTTTCCACTAGTGGCAAAAGCCGACTCGCTTATGGCAAGTACCTTGCCCAATTCGATCGAACCGGTTTTGTTGCCCCCCATGCCCCCCTTGGACCATAAAGGTAGCATGGATATACGGGTGTGGGTGCGGTCTGGTATGACCCAGGGTTTGTACTCCAGTGTGGAATGTGCCGTAGCGCCTAAAACCATGGGTCCGCCCCCTCATTTTCACAAGGAACTGGATGAACTCATGTTTGTGCTGGAAGGCACGGTAAGTGTAATGGTTGAAGGTGAGGTGGTAGAAATCAGTGCTGGCGGGTGGCATTTGCGCCCACGAAAGCTTACCCATACTTTTTGGAATGCCACGGATAAACCACTTCGGTTTGTGGATATGTATTTCAACCAGCCTTTTGAGGAATTCCTGGAAAAGGTATTCTTCGAATATACCCCTGAAAAGGGATACCCGTTTGGTTCAAAAGAAAGGGACTTGGTGATGGACCAGCTTACAGAGCAGTTCGGGCTAGTCTATGCCCCCACGGCACACGATGAAAGAAAGGCAATCATTGAAAAATACGGGTTAAAATAAGTGCAAAGCCATGCTAAAATTCTTTTTTCGCCTTGCTCTCTTTGGGCTTGGCTTGTTCACGACTTACACCTTTGGCCGCGAAACGGTTGAACCCATTTGGCATCGCATCACCGGTACAAAAGTAGAAGGACGCATTTCAGGTTTTTTGGCTGGCCGTAATTCGCCCTCCGTGCAGCGCGAACCCGATGGCGTACGAAAAGGGAAACGCCGTACACGCCGCCCAGTTTTTGTCTACCCAACCGCCCCCGCCGCCCTCGACAGCCTGGAGGGCCGAAGTAGCAGTCGCGCTTTTTTTACCTTCAGCAATTACGAGCTGAACGAGCGCGTCTCCGTTGTTTTTGCCAAAAATAACCCGGCCAATGCGCATATTCTGGGTTGGCAGCTGATCGGTACCTCCTTGTTGGTTACCCTGCTTGGTTTGTACATGATTCGGATTGGGGTTTTGGGAAAACTGGATTGACGTTCATTTTCAAGGACTATATAAACTCAAAAGGTCCTAAAAGTGGCATAATGCGGCTGTTTGCGCCTTTTGCGGTTCAAAACCCTTAGCCACCATTTTTATCCAATTAAATTTCCTTCCATGAAAAATATCCTCGCCCTTTTTCTGCTCTTGGCGCTCACCAACAGCCTCCAAGCCATCACCTTATACGTCGCCACCAATGGCAACGACAACAACCCTGGAACCCTGTCTAGCCCCTTCCAAACCCTGCCTGCCGCCATTGAAGCTGCCAATCCCGGCGACGAGATTTTGCTTCGTGGCGGCAATTACAGCAGCCAGGAAATCCGCGTCAACAAGAGCAATCTGCACATCAAATCCTACCCCGGCGAATGGGCCATCCTTACTGCGGTTACCAATGTCGAGGATGTGAGTGCTTGTATTTGGTACAATGAGCCCGAAACCGATGGTGGTTCGCTCGAACGACTTGAAATTGTGGGTGGTTACTACTACGCCATCAAGTTTGAAACCAATTGGGACTGGGACAATTCGGTGCCATTCAACCAACGGCGTGGCGTGAGCAATATCACCGTAAAGGATTGTAAGATTCACCACAGCGGAGATCGGAAGAGC
>JALHPW010000304.1 GCA_022842255.1 Saprospiraceae bacterium
GTTCGCATCCCTCCCATCTTTATGAAGGTTTGTTTAGTACAGAAGTAAGGCGCGCCTTGGAGGTGGTTGATAAATACGAGGGTTTGGGTATTGATTACAGGCCTGCGGTGTTGGAGTTGCAGGCGGCACTGGACGAACCTATTTATTATGATAAACCGGAATTTAGCTGCGCTAAAACCTTGGACAAATGGCTGAAGCGGTAATCCAGTAAGCGACGCACAACAATTGGCTAGGCAAGTTTGTATTCAAATAAACAAATCCACAAATCCACATCAACCATGACCTCCACCGTAACCTACCTGGGCGAACTCCGCACCGAAGCCACGCACCTCTTTTCGGGCACAAAAATCATCACCGATGCGCCGCTGGACAACCAGGGAAAGGCGGAGGCGTTTTCCCCCACCGACCTTTGTGCCACCTCGCTGGCTTCTTGTGCCCTCACCATCATGGGCATCAGCGCCCGGAACCATGCGTTCGACATGAACGGCGCCACCGCCGAAGTCACCAAAATCATGGCGGCCGACCCGCGCCGGATTTCGCAGGTAGTGATTCGTTTCGTGATGCCGCAAAACGATTACACCGATACCCAAAAACAAATCCTTGAAAAAGCCGCGCGGACTTGTCCCGTGTCGTTCAGCTTGGCAGAGGGGATTGAGCAGGTGATGGAGTTTGTGTGGTAGGTTGGGAGTTGACCATTGACTGTTGGCTATTGGCCGTTGACTTTTGACCATTGGCCGTTGAACGAACTTCCCGAAAGTTTCAAACTTTCGGGAAGTTGCGCCTGACCACTTGTTACTTTTGGGCGAATAAAACGCCCACGTCATGCGTACCATCCTTTTTGTTTTCTCCCTAATCGGCTCATTAGCAACGCTAAACGCCCAGCCGTCCACCGTAAACCGTGTACCGTCCACCGCGCACCGTCCACCGTCCACCGTAAACCGTTACGTTAACCCCTTCATCGGCACCGGCGGACACGGGCATACCTACCCCGGAGCAACAGCCCCTTTTGGCATGGTCCAACTCAGTCCCGACACCCGCATCTTGATGCTCGATTGGGATGGCTGTTCGGGTTACCATTATTCCGATTCCCTGATTTACGGCTTTTCGCACACCCACCTGAGTGGCACGGGTGTGGCCGATTATTGCGATATCCTGTTCATGCCCTTCTTGGATGGTGTGCGACTCGAACCCGCGGAATACGCCTCGCCTTTCAAAAAAAAGAAGGAAAAGGCCGAGGCGGGTTATTATTCGGTTGTCCTTGAGCGCGACCGGATCAAGTGCGAGCTCACTGCGACCGAACGGGTGGGGGTACACCGCTACACCTTTCCTGAAAATGCCGAAAAAGGCGAAATCATGCTGGATTTGCGGCATCGCGATGAGGTGTTGGAATCGAATCTGAGCATTATTAGCAACAACGAAATTGCGGGATACCGCATTTCAAAGGCCTGGGCCAAGGAGCAGCACGTTTATTTTGTGGCGCGTTTTTCCAAACCATTTTTCAACAGTGTCTTGCTCGACATGAACAAAACACCCCGGGAAGCCAATCCCAGCGTGACGAGCAAGGCCATTGTTGGGCTGCTTGATTTTTACAACGACGGCGACCCGATTGTTGTAACGGTTGGCATTTCCGGAACCAGTATCGAAGGCGCCCGGAAAAACCTGGAAGCCGAGTGCGCCCACTTTGATTTTGACAAGGTGAAATCGGAAACGCAAGCCAAATGGACCCAGCAATTGTCCAAAGTCGAAGTCGAAGGCGGCACTGAGGCACAGAAAACCGCTTTTTACACCGCACTTTACCACACCATGGTAGTCCCAAACCTCTGGAGCGATGTGGATGGGAAATATCGTGGACGTGACAATAAAATACATACCCTCCCAAAAGGGGAGGGCCAGGGTGGGGTCTACACGGTTTTTTCTCTCTGGGACACTTATCGCGCCTGCAACCCATTGTACACGATTTTGGAGCCCAAACGGGTCAATAGTTTTATACAAACCTTTCTAAATCAATACAATGAGAGCGGTCTTCTGCCTGTCTGGGAACTGGCCGCGAATGAAACCGATTGCATGATTGGCAACCATTCCATTCCCGTCATTGCCGATGCATGGGCGAAAGGAATCCGGGGCTACGACGGAAAGTTGGCCCTGGAAGCCATGATGAAAAACGCCAACAGCGACCGCTACGGCCTTCGTTGGTACCGGGAAATGGGCTTTGTGCCGAGCGACAAAGAGGCAGAATCCGTGTCCAAAACCCTCGAATATGCTTTCGATGATTGGTGCATCAGCCAAACGGCGCGGAGCATGGGGAAAAACGATATTGCGGAAGAATTTGCCCGACGCGCGCAGTCGTATAAAAACCTGTTTGACCCTAAAAGCGGGTTTTTCCGGGCACGCCGCGGGGCCTCTTGGCATTCGCCATTCGATCCCTTCGAAGTGAATTTCAATTACACCGAAGCCAATGCTTGGCAGTATCGATTTGCAGCGCCACAAGACGTGAGCGGAATGATGCAATTGCTGGGCGGACGCGAAGGGTTTACCAATCAATTGGATAGCCTGTTTACGGCCCACGCCAAAACTACCGGACGTGAACAGGCCGACATCACCGGACTCATTGGGCAGTACGTGCACGGCAACGAACCCAGCCACCACATGGCCTATCTCTACAACTACGCCGGACAGCCCTGGAAAACCCAGCAGCGCGTACGCCAAATCATGGATTCGATGTACTCCGATCAGCCCGATGGACTGAGCGGCAACGAGGATTGTGGGCAGATGTCGGCCTGGCTAGTGCTCTCGGCCATGGGTATCTACCCGGTGGTGCCCGGCGACCCAATCTATACAATAGGCACGCCCTGGTTTGAAAAAACGACCCTTCATCTGGACAACGGGAATACGATGCAGATCAACGCCCCCAAGGTTTCTTCCAAAAGTTGTTATGTTAAAGGCCTGACTTACAATGGAAGACCCTGGTCCAAATCCTGGCTCAGCCACGAAACCCTAATCGGCGGTGGGACCCTGGAATTTGAGATGGACAATAAACCCGGCAACTGGGGTTCGGCAGAAAAAGACTGCCCGGTATCGGCCATTTCCGACCGTGCCATCATACCCGTGCCCCACGTGAAATCGGGTTCAACTACCTTTAAAGACCGGACAGTGGTTGAGCTGGGTTGTGCCGACCCCAAAGCTAAAATTAAGTACATGCTGGCCGACATCACGGGCAAAGTGCAATGGCGGGATTACAAAGAGCCGGTCACCATCGACCGGACCCAGCGCATGTTCATGAATGCCGAACGGAACAATGAAAAAAGCAGTGCGGTGATGGTGGAATTCCGCCGTATCCGCAGCGACATGAAAGTGCTGGGATACAAAAATCCCTATTCCCCGCAGTACACTGCGGGCGGCGACGATGGCTTGGTGGATGGTATCCGGGGCGGCGTGGATTTCCGCACGGGTGGCTGGCAAGGATTTGAAGGCAAGAACCTGGACATGATAATCGACTTGGGTAAACAGCAGAAAATCAATCGAATACGCGCCAATTTCCTTCAAGACGAAAACTCCTGGATTTTCTTTCCGACCCGTTTGCAGGTGGAAATTTCGGACGACGGGAACACCTTCACACCCGCCGGGGAAGTGCTCTGCGACACCCCGCCTTCCGCGATGGGTATACTGCAAAAAGAACTCACGGTGGATCTGGGTGGCAAAAAAGCGCGTTACCTGCGCGTGGTCGGAGTTTCCTTGGGACAATGTCCGGCTACGCACAAAGGTGCCGGGTATGCTTGTTGGGTGTTTTCGGATGAGGTAAGTGTGGAATAAATATCCAATGTCCAACAGAAAATGTCCAATGACCAAGGGGCGCGCTGCTCTTGGTTTTCACCGTTGAGCAATGGGAATTTGATACAAAACCCAGGCGCCGTCAACTTTGGACATTGGACATTTTCTGTTGGGCATTGGATGTTTCCCCCGTTTTATGTTTTTTTGCATAGCACTTTTGCAAAACTACTGGGTTTTCATACCCCGGGGTTCCTAACAAATCATTGATTATCAAAAACTTCCAAACCATGTTGCCACTCGAAATCGCTCAAAAAGCCGCCGCCTACCTACTCCCTTTTTTGAAAAAAAGCAAAGTCATCGAGCAAATCGGCGACGACTTCACAGAGGCCATCAGCAATGAATTACAACTCCTCTGGAAAAAAGTCAAACCCATTTTTATCGAAGATTTCAATGACGGTGAAGGCAAACTCGACGAGTACGCCGAAAGCAAACCAGTGGTGGAAAAAGCCATTGAAAAGAGCATCAAAAAAGAGGAGACTTCCGCTGCCGAACTCCAAACCCTGCTTGCCAAATTGGACGAAAAGGCGATAGCGGCGGGCATCAGTATTGTCAACAGCAGCAACGTCGTCGCTGGGGTAGGCCATATCCAGGTCGGCGGAGATTTTATTCTTGGGGGTGGTAAAAACGCCTCGAAAGAATGAATAGCACCCCCCACATTGAAAACAGTCAGGCTGTTATAGCGGGTGTTGGGCAACTCGATGTTGGTGGAAATCTTACCCAGATTGGTGTCCAAAACATCCATCAGCACGACCCATCTGCCGTCTGGAAACAAAAATACCCCAACACAAACCCCTACCCAAAACCCAATTTCTTTGCCGACAGCCGGGAGGAAGAACTTGCCGACGTACACACCCGTTTGCAGGGCGGCTCCTGTCTCGTGCTGGTCAACGGCACAGGCGGCATCGGGAAAACCAGTATCGCCGCTGCATATTGTGCCGACCATGCTGAGGAATTTGACCACATCGTGTGGGTACACTGCGAAAACACCATCCGCAACGCCCTGATTCGCAGCCCGCTTTTTGGGCGGCTGTTCCCGCCAGGTGCTTTTGCGCCGGGCACTCCTGAGGACGTTATATTGGATCAAATCCTAGCCCAATTGGCTTCAGCGCCCGGACGAAACTTACTCGTATTGGACAACGCAAACGATGGCGCCGACCTTATTGCTACCCGTGCCAAGCTTGAAAGTTTGCGTGGCTGGTCAGTGTTGCTGACCTCTCGTGCTGACCGCACAGGACTGCCGGAACGCAAAATCGGAACCCTCTCGCCTGAGCGCGCGCGCAATCTTTTTTGCAAGTACTTCCCGCCTGCCTCGGAGCAGACTGAACTACTGGATCGACTCCTTGGAGCCATCGGATGGCACACGCTACTAACGGAATGCCTAGCCAAGCACCTCGCCGACCGCCTCGAGAAAGGCAAAACCGCCAGTCTCCAGGGCCTCTGCGATGGTCTCACAGCGACGGGCGCACTGACGCTGCCCCGTGCTGGCTCGGTCAAAGTGGATTGGCACAACCACCCCGAAGTCTCGCCGGATGCCCTGCTCGATGCCTTGTTTTCATTGTCTGAGCTTGACCAGGAAGCGCAGGCATTGTTGTTGCGTCTTTCGTTGTTACCAGCAGAGCCGCAGTCGCTTACTAAGGTATTATACCCGCTGTTTGGCGTGGCCGAGGAGGCTGCCGAGGCTGCTTTTGATGCCCGGCTCGATGCGTTGGCGCGCAGCGGCTGGCTTGAGTTTTTTAAAGGTGAAGGCTACCGCGTGCACCCGCTGGCGGGGGAGGCCCTGCGCCGGCAACTGCCCCATGGTTATGCGGATTGTAAGGATTTGGTGGAGCGACTGGTTGACTTGATGGGTAGCGAGGAAGTACACCTCGACAAACGGCTTGACCTTTGTGATGCGGCCCGCTCGGTGGCCGGGCGGATAGCGGGAGCGGACAATGGGCGTGTGGCTTTGCTACTCGTTTATCTTTCTGATACAGAATTTGCCGCTGGAAACTTTGCCGATACGGAGCGGCTAATGGCCGAAGCGGCACGGATGTTTGAGGTAGCTGGGGACGTGGAAAATCATACCGTTGCATTGGAACGTCTGGGGAGATATTTCCAAAATATCGGAGACTTCGATCGAGCGCTGGAATTCTTTGAAAAGAACAATCAGTTAAGAGAAGAACTCTACGTTTCGGATCTGCAAGACGAGTGGCTGAAAAACGGTCTGGCCATCTCGTATTCCAAACTGGGCGACTTGTGGCAAAAACGCGGAGACCTCGACCGCGCGCTGGAATTTTTTGAAAAACATACCGAGTTGTTCGAGGAACTCTACGCCTCGAACCCTCGGAACGAGTGGCTGAAAAACGGTCTGGCCATCTCGTATGAAAGGCTGGGTGACTTATGGCAAAAACGCGGAGACTTCGACCGCGCGCTGGAATTTTTTGAAAAAAAACTTATACTGAACAAAGAATTATTTGAAGTCAACCCGCGGTGGGAAAAAAACAAATTGGATTTGGCCATATCCTATTCCAAACTGGGCGACTTGTGGCAAAAACGCGGAGACTTCGACCGCGCGCTGGAATTTTTTGAAAAATGCAATCAGTTCAACGAGGAACTCTACGCGTCGAACCCCCGTAACGAAGGTCTGAAAAACGGTCTGGCCATCTCGTATT
>JALHPW010000305.1 GCA_022842255.1 Saprospiraceae bacterium
TTTTTTACAACCGGTTGAAGTTCGTAGCCCTACAAAGCCACACGTTCTGGCTATCGCCCACGCCCGATTCTGTTTCTATGGGCTGGGATGCAGCTTGTTTGCGGGTTTGCACGGCGGTCTTGTTGAAGGAAAGAAAAACGAAGCGGCAATTTTGGGTTTTTAATACCCACCTAGACCATGTGGGCGAAGTGGCGCGGGCAAACAGCGTGGAATTGATTTTGAACAAGATCAAAACCTTCAATTCGCGGAACCTGCCCGTCATTTTTATGGGCGATTTGAATGCCACGCCTGATTCGCCCATCATTGCCCGCTTGAAAACCGAGCTGGACGATACTCGGGCACGTGTGGGCGATGATGTGTTGGGGCCATTGGGCACCTTCACAGGTTTCAAATTTGGCGAACCCAATCCCAAGCTGATCGATTACATTTTTGTCAGCCGGACCCCGGGCCTTACCGTGCGGAAATACGCCGTTTTGGACGAGTCCAGAAACCAGCGTTATCCCTCGGATCACTTCCCGATTTTTGTGGAAATTGACCTTCGAAATTGATATAAAGAATTGATTTTCAATTGAAAATAAACAAATATGAACTTGAGATTTTTGCCTGTTTTCCTGCTGCTGGCCATGGCTTGTAACCCCAGAACAGGCAGTACCGTATCTGGGACAAAACAACAAAACAATACATCCGAACGGAAAAACGTCACGGTTTACACCACGGCCGATAGCACCCGTTTTCGACTTGCGAAGACGGAGGTGCTGACGTTTTCCCCGTTTGGGCAGCCCTTCGAAAACCAGCCCTGTGTGTTTGTAGACCCTTCCCAGCAGTTTCAAACCTTTGTCGGGATTGGAGGGGCCTTGACGGATGCTTCGGCGGAGACTTTTGCCAAATTGCCCGCAGCAAAACAAACCGAATTCTTGCAAGCCTATTTCGATCGAGAGAAGGGCATAGGGTACACCATTGGTCGCACAAACATCAACAGTTGCGATTTTTCGAGCGATATGTACACGTATGTCGCGGAGGGCGACCGCGATTTGAAGACGTTCAGCCTAGCGCATGACGAACGTTTCAAAATACCGTTCATCCAAAAAGCAATGCGCGCCTCGGGCGGGCGCTTGAATTTGTTCGTCAGTCCCTGGAGCCCACCAGCGTGGATGAAAGACAACAACAACATGCTCCAAGGGGGCAAACTAAAGCCCGAGTTCTATGATTCCTGGGCAAATTATTACGTGAAGTTTATCCAAGCTTACGAAAAACTCGGCATCCCGGTCTGGGGCCTTTCGGTGCAAAACGAACCGATGGCGAAGCAAACCTGGGAGTCCTGCATTTACACTGCGGATGAGGAGCGGGATTTTATCAAAAACCACCTCGGGCCCACCCTGAAAAAGAACGGGCTTTCCAGCAAAAAACTCATCGCCTGGGACCACAACCGAGATCTGTTGTACCAACGCGCGTCCACCTATTTAAGTGACCCCGAAACCGCTAAATACATTTGGGGCATTGGATTCCACTGGTACGAAATCTGGAATGGTGGCCGCCAGTACGAAAATGTAAAGCGGGTCCAGGAGTCATTTCCCGACAAAAACCTGCTGCTCACCGAGGCCTGCAACTATCCGTTTTCTTGGAAAACCTTTGACGAATGGCAATGGGGGGAGCAATATGGCGAGAATATGATCCATGATTTCAACAATGGTGCGGTGGCCTGGACAGACTGGAACATCCTTTTGGACGAAACCGGCGGCCCGAACCACGTGAACAACTTTTGCTTCGCCCCGGTGCACGCCAAAACAAAGGAGGGGACGCTGCACTACATGAATTCCTACTACTACATCGGGCATTTCTCCAAGTTTATCCAGCCGGGGGCACGACGCATCGTTAGTTCGTCGAGTCGCGCGCAGCTGCTGACCACCGCGTTTCAAAACCCGGATGGCAGTATCGTGGTGGTGGTAATGAACCCGACCCCTGAAAAAATCGGCTACCGAATGTACCTCGGTGGTCGGGCGGTGGAAACGGTCAGTTTACCTCGTTCAATTGCTACTTTGGTTTTTTAACAACCCATTTTCATGCATTATAACCTGCTGTTTTTATTCGTATTTAGTTTTTGGAGCTGCAATCCCAAGCCAGAGGAAGAGCCGATTGTGCCCGTCCCTGTTTTGCCGGTACAAGTGTGGACTACCTCTGCCAATGGTGTTAACCTTTTGTATTCCAAGACAATAGACTTTGCTTCTGGGAAAGATGACCGCTTTCCCAGCATTCAGATTGATACGGCTCAAAAATTCCAAACCATCGAAGGGTTTGGGTACACCCTCACCGGGGGGAGTGCCATGTTGCTGCATCAAATGGGCGCGGCGGAACGGGCGGCGCTGTTGCAGGAGTTTTTTGGTAAAAATGGCAATGCGATTGGGGTGAGTTATTTACGTGTCAGCATCGGAGCCTCCGATTTGGATGCCGAGGTGTTCAGTTATGATGATTTGCCCAGCGGCCAAACCGACCCCGATTTGCTGTATTTCAACTTGTCGAAAGACACCCTGCACCTCATCCCGGTGTTGAAGGAAATCCTGGCCATCAACCCCAATATCAAGATCATGGGTTCGCCCTGGAGTCCGCCAAAGTGGATGAAAAGCAACAATAGCAGCGTTGGTGGGAATTTGAAACCAGCGTTTTATGCCACGTATGCCCAGTATTTTGTAAAATATATACAGGCCATGCAGGCCAAAGGGATTTCGATAGACGCCGTCACGCCGCAAAACGAGCCCCAGCATGGGGGCAACAACCCCAGCCTCGTCATGTCGTTTTTACAACAAGCTGATTTTGTGAAAAACCACTTAGGGCCGGCCTTCCAGGCGGCGGGCATCGCTACAAAAATCGTGATTTGGGACCATAATTGCGATAATGCAGCATACCCGATTGCGATATTGGACGACCCTGCGGCCAAAGCATTTGTGCATGGAACAGCGTTTCATTTGTATGGTGGCGATGTGAGCGCACTCACGCAGGTACACGACAAACACCCGGACAAAGCCTTGTATTTCACCGAACAGTGGACGGGGTCGACCAGCCCCTTTGACGTGGATTTGAAATGGCATTTGAAAAACGTCATTATCGGTACGATGCGCAATTGGAGTACGGTGGCTTTGGAATGGAACCTGGCGAACGACCCCAATTTTGAGCCGCACACGCCAGGAGGATGTACCCAATGCAAGGGCGCGGTGACGATTGACGGCTCCAAAGCGACCAAAAACGTGAGTTTTTACATCATCGCACAGGCTTCTAAGTTTGTCCCCCCAGGTTCCGTGCGCCTGGCGAGCAACGTTTTGACCGAGATGCCCAATGTGGCGTTTCGCACCCCGGAAGGCAAAACCGTATTGATTGTCCTCAACGAGAACCCCAATGTCAAATCCTTCAACATCAGTGTAGGTGGACGCTGGATTGTCGCTTCCCTGCATGGGGAAACCGTGGGGACGTTCGTGTGGTAGTTGGGTTAATTGGACTTGCAGGTTTCTTTCCCGAATTTGATTAATTTGGAAGCTGTGGAGATACCCACCACGCGCTTGGTTTCCTTCCCATGCTTGTTTAGGAACAGCAGGGTGGGGTAGGCGCTGACGCCAAATTGTTTGGCGAGCAAGATGCCGTCTCCCTGCTCGGCATTGATTTTTAGGTTTATGAAGCGGTCGTTAAAAAATGCCCCTGCCGCGCCATCGGTAAATACATCGCGGTCCATAATCCGGCAAGGGCCACACCATTTGGTGTAAAAATCGATAAAAATCGGCTTGCCTTCTAATTTGGCGCGGTCTATTTGCTTCAAAAAGTCAATTTCGACAAAATGTATAGCCTGATTTTGGCTTGGACGTTCTTTTTTCCAGGGAGGGGAGATGGCCACCTGGTATTTGCAAGAATATATGGATGGGAGCAGAAGGCCCAAGAAAATCAGGGTGTGAAAGATGAGCTTAGGAGTTGGACGGTTCATTTTGCAACCCGATTTTTTGGGCCGGGTTGGAAGAGGATGCGCGATTTACAGTTTGAGTTGTATGGAGGATGAGGGGTGTTTTCCGCGGCACAGGCTGGGCAATTGTCCAGCCTGTGCCGTTTTTATTTCTGCTGGGAGAATTGGTCGGCACCATGATTTCCCGGTTGAGCACCTTTTTACCGCCTGCTCAGCGACAAAAATTTGGGTGCCGCTTACCCTTGGGCACACTTTTGAGCCATGCAAACAACATCCCGGCCGGAGAGAGATTTGCTTCATCGTTTTGTCAAACTAAAAAAATGTCTCGTCATGAGAAACACATTATTCTTCGCTATCTTCCTTTCTTTCAGTAGTTTATATGCTAGTACTGAATTTAATTCATCTTCCCTGGCCACAACTTGCCTAGCTTGCAATATTCCGGATGGGCTGCTTGTAAGCGACTTAAACGGGGCTTCTGCCACACTTTCCTGGAATGCCGTGACTGGTGCCACCGGATACACCGTTGAAGTGGAAGACGAGCAGAACAATCCCAGTACTTTTCATATTGAAGCCAATGTGAGCAATGCTTCTTATCAGGTGACGGGGTTGCAAGCTGGTGTTTTGTACAAATTTAACGTTCGCAGCCGTTGTGGTGGTGACAAGAGCGACTGGTCGAACTGGTTGTTTTTTACCGTGGGTAATGGCGGAGGCGGGTCTGCCGACTGCGGTGTTCCAACGGGCCTGTCTGTCAGCATTGCAGGAGGTGTAGCAAATCTGGGTTGGGCAGTGGTTCCAGGCGCAATCAAATATACGATTGAGGTAGAGGATGAACAAAACAGCCCTAGCACTTTCCATCTTGAGGATTCCTCCTTCACAAACTCATACACACTGGCTGGGCTACAGCCTGGAGTATGGTATAAGTTTAAAGTACGCGCACATTGTATAGCCGGGCAAAGTGATTGGTCTGCCTGGGTATTTTTCAACGGCAGTGGGGGCAATGGCTCTGGTGGTGGAATTGGCGGTGGGTCGGGTAATTGTGACCGCCCGACGGGCCCACAGGCCACCAACATCACAGCCAATGCAGCGTTGCTCTCCTGGAATGCAGTGCCCGGTGCAGCATCCTATTTCTTGGAAATTGAACGTGAACAAGCTGGGGCTTCTCAATGGCAAATAACCCAAATGGTGACGAACAACTCGTTTCTGTTAACGGGGTTGACTGCGGATACCCGCTATAAGTTCAAGGTCCGCACCAATTGTACAGGTGGTGGGCACAGCAACTGGACAAAGTGGCGTAAATTTAAAACGGCTCCTTCTTTCACCGATCCAACTGGCGAAAACAACTTGAGCGTTGTGGTAGGCAATCGGGAAAGCCAACAATTGGAATTCGAAGAAGCCATCGAAGTATCGGTTTGGCCCAATCCGGCACAATTCAGTACTACGGTGCATTTGCGTCATTTGAACCTAGAACCCACAACATTGCGCATGTTTGATTTATCTGGGCGATTGATTCAGGAGCAGCTTGTTCAACAAGATGGTGGGTCTAGTGAAATTGTTTTGCATACAAGCGGTTATTCCAATGGAATCTATTTGCTTCAGATTCAGAGTGGGACTCAAACACGCACGTCAAAATTAGTAATAGCGCATTAAGCACTGTTTCCGCATCCTTAGCGCTTCCCTTTTCCAACTTCTGGTGGAGTCTTTCATCAAACCGCTTTCATCCTTGCATCGAGCAGGTCGGGCCAAAGCCCGGCCTGTTTTTTTTGCTCACAATGTGCTAGTGTTCAGCAATAGTGCATAAAAAGAAAAGCCCAACCAAAACGGTCGGGCTATTCACTGCCTTGCTATTTCGTTTTGCCTTTAAATCGAAACACACGAGGCCAAACACAGGAATTTTCTCGGAAAGGAGGCCAAACCTGTGAAGCGGAGAGAGAGGGATTCGAACCCCCGGTACCTGTTACAGTACGTCTGATTTCGAATCAGGTGCATTAAACCAACTCTGCCATCTCTCCTTTACCAGCCGAAGCGCGCAGCGCGTAGGCGGGTGTATTTTTCGTCAATTTGGTGTATATTGGGCAGCGCTAATTCAGCGTCATCAACAAATGCTTTAGGGCAAAAGCTCTTCCAGACCCACTTTTCAAATACTGCTCAAACTCAAATGCCTTTGAACGCTCCGAAAATGCGCAACACCAAGCCAAACGCACTTGTATTCTGTCTTTTGTGATTGGCACCCATCCTTTTTGATGCCGATTGAATCGTTCCCTCAAATTACGAGTACATCCTGTGTAAATTCCCCCGTCGTTGCAATAGAGGATATAAACGTAAAAGAAATTTGAGGTTGGGTGGTTTTCATTGGTCTGCATATTGAAGTTTTCTTGGGGGATTTAAGAAAACTTGTTGTGGACTGACCGCCTTCGCCCTAAAGGGCTTCGGCGGTTGAAGCGGAGAGACGGGGATTCGAACCCCGGATACACTTTTGGCGTATACACACTTTCCAGGCGTGCTCCTTAAACCACACGGACATCTCTCCTT
>JALHPW010000306.1 GCA_022842255.1 Saprospiraceae bacterium
CGCACCGTGCGGGCGTTGCCGAAGTATTTGTCGCGGAACTGGTGCAGGAACGCCATGTACTTGCCCAAGTGTTCGCGGGCCTCTTCTTCCACCTGGTATTTTTCCTGGCGGAACATGTAAAGTGCGATTTCCAGCAATTCCTCAGGCGAGTAATCTTCGAAACGCAACACCTTGTCGAAGCGGCTGGCAAGACCCGGGTTGGCTTTCAGGAAGTTGTCCATGTTTTCCGGGTAACCGGCCACAAAAACAAAGAATTCGCCGCGGCGGTCTTCCATACGTTTGAGCAGGGTCTGGATGGCTTCGTCGCCAAAGTCCCCTTGTGTTCCCCTCGACGCAGCGGCACTGAGTGCGTAAGCCTCGTCAATAAACAATACCCCGCCGATGGATTCTTCGATGCGTTCGGCGGTTTTGATGGCCGTTTGTCCTACAAAACCCGCCACCAGACCCTGGCGATCGGTTTCTACGGTATGGCCGCGCTCGAGTACGCCGAGGGATTTGTATATCTTGGTCAGGATACGCGCCACGGTGGTTTTACCCGTGCCGGGATTGCCGACAAAAACGGTATGGAGATAAAAACGGCCCAATACATCCCGACCGCTTTCGCGGTAAAAACGAACGAGGTCCACCAGTTCGCGGATATCTCGTTTGATGGCCTGCATTCCGATAAGGCTGTCGAGTTCGTGGAGTGTAGCTGCGAGCAGTTTTTCGTCCACGGGAATATTGGGCAAGGCCTTTTTGCGGAGTACTTGCACTTTTTCCACGTCTTCGCGAAGCACCACGGTGAGTGCTTCCGGGCTGAGACTGCGGACGTTGGGCATGGCCATGAGGCGCAAGCCTAACTGAATCTTGGCTTTGTCAATCAGGTCGTGGACAAAACGGGCATTGCCAAAAGCGCGGTCGCGGGAGCGGAAGGCTTCGGTAATGAGTTCGTCCACCTGATCTTTGGCTTCTTTGGCCAGGGTCACCTCTTTCTCTTTGGCCGCGTATTCCGCGATGAGCGAAAGTTCCTGTGGGAGATAATCGGCAAACTCAAAACTAAGCTTAAACCGGCTCCGCAAGCCCGGGTTGGAATCCAGAAAGGTTTTCATTTCCTTTGGATAACCTGCCACGATGATGGCCAGGTCGCCGGAACCGTTGGAGAGTTCGCGCACCAAGATTTCAACTGCTTCGCGGCCAAAATCCTTACTGTCTTCTGGGCTGCGGGCGAGGGCATAGGCTTCATCGATGAACAACACCCCGCCCCGTGCCATTTCGATGGCTTCTTTGACTTTGGGGGCCGTTTGGCCGATGTATTCGCCCACCAGATCCGAGCGGTCCACTTCGTGGACGTGACCTTTGCTGAGGAGGCCCATTTTTTTGTACAGGCGCCCCATCATCTTGGCCACGGTGGTTTTGCCCGTACCCGGGTTGCCGCTGAATACGGAATGCACGTTGATTCCGTCTTTTTCCGCAAAGCCTTTTTCTTTTCTAAGTTGTAGGAACTGAATGTATTGCGCGTGTTCGCGCACCTTCACTTTGACTTCTGAAAGTCCAATCAGCGCGTCGAGCTTGACCAAAACCTCTTCAAAACTCTCTACGTCTTCTGGCTCTGGTTCGAGGAATACCTGTAGGCCTTTTTCGGGCAGATACACCGGATGTGTGCCAAAGTCCCAATCTGCGCCCACATCAAAGGGCATCACGGCCAGGGTTTCGTCCATAAATACCACCTCAGCGGTGTATCGGTCGCGGCGCCAGGAGCCTTTCACATTGGAGCCCCAGCCAGCAGTGATTTTTACGCCATCGTCGCCTTTTTGGACGCTGTGAAGGCGCACGACCTGACCTTTGAGTTCACGGGCATTGTTGTAGAATTTGATGAACACCTCACATTGCCAGGCTTTGCTGAGCAGCACATTTTTCAGCATCAATTCGGCATACACGTATCGGGTTTCCTCATCGTGAAAACGTTTGAGGTAATTGCGCTCGAACTCGGGGGTGTCGTCGTAGGGGCCCTCATACATCTTGAGGGAAGTGATTTTGCAATACGGGTTGTCGCCACGACTGATGGGCCGACCGGCATCTTCGACGTAGAAGTTTTTGGAACCGACTTTTTCACCTTCTATCCAGGCTTCCCAAACGTAGGCGCCTTTTTTCCAAAACACGCCTTCTTGTTTGTTTCCCCAGCCTTCCCGGATATATCCTATGGGATCGAACTTGCTGACTTTTCGTTGAAATGGCAGGATACAGACCTCTTTTCGTTGTTTTTTGACCAAATAACAGCGAAGTTCCACGTTTACCTCCCAATCGTCTAGGTCGAATTGTTTGTTGAAAAACGAAAGTTCGGCGTAGATATAGGAGGTTTCCAGGCGGTCGAACACCTGACGATATTTTTTCTTATTGTCGGCCAGCCATTCTGTGGACGCATAGATTTTTAGTTCCTTGAACTTCCAGTTCTTGTGTTCAGGAGCGTCGTTCGGCACTATTGGCGGGTTGGTCTCAAAATCCATAACAAGTGGAAGGATGGTATAATTGTGGTCAATGGGTGGCCGCCTTCGCATTGGCTATGGCGGGTAATAATGTGGTCAATGGGTACCATCGTCCGTTGGCAAATGTGCGAACTTCTATTGGAAGAAAAAAATGTGTTTCAAATTTTTCGGGCTTAAAACCAACCTGAAAGGGCAATCTTTGTGTCAACGCATGGTGGATAGGCATTAAAACGGTTCAAGCGTGTTTTTGGTCGGTGATTGGCAGGTTTTAGCTCCATTTAAAGTCACGTTTTTCAATGAAGCAACGATATTCACTTACGATTATTCTAAGCTTGGCTTTCACCTTGTGCTGTTTTGCTCAATTTGAGGGGGAGAAAACCCCTTTTTTAATCCTGCAATCGGGCGCTGGACTGAAATACAACAATACCCTGCATACGTCCTTCCTACTTTCAGCCGAAAAGCCAGTGGGTAAATTTTGCCATCTTGGCGTCCAGTGGATTTGGTATACAAGCGAAAAGGAGGATTGGCTTGCCTACGATTCGTTTTCGGCCCAAAAAGATTTGGGCGGTTTTGAGGCTGGGGCCTTTGCCAAATTTTTCCTGCACGGGCGCTTGAGTGGGCGAAAAAGCAACCTGTATTTCAGCCCAGAAATTCGTGTAGGTGCGCATCGCTTTGAAGGTTATTTTTATGGAGATTTTGATCCGGGAGGCCTCTATGACTACAGTTCAACCCACCTTACCCAAAAATATCTGGTTCGTTGTGGGGCGCAGTGGGTAGTTGGGCGGCACGTTGTAGTTGAAGTGGCACTTCCCTTGGGTTGGGAACATTCCAAAATTGTTTCTAAAACCGTTTACAATCATGTAGAATTCCCCAATCCTAGCCATTCTTTCGATAGGTTTGTGATGCTTCCGACGATGCAATTGGGCTTTGCGCTTTGAACACTTTTTTAAAAGCAAAAAAATATGAAGATTCTATTCTCCGCCACTTTTATTCTGCTCTCGCTTTCCTGCCTAGCTCAAGAGGAAGACCCCTTGGAAAAAGCCCCGCCACGACTGATTGTGCAGACGGGTCTTGGCCTGCAATGGTTTGGGGAGGTTTACAAATCTTCCAGTCTTTCAGTTGAAAGGCCACTTGGGCATTTCTGGCATGTGGGCGTTCAAGGCAATTTGTTTTTCCAGAAGACTTCGGAAGATTTTTTCGGAACGGAATTCGAGGACGGTTTTGAAATTGGAGGATACTTCAAACATTTCCTCCATGGAAGGTTGTCGGGACGTAAAAGTGGTTTGTACATAGGACCGGATATTCGGTTTGGCGCCCGCAATTTCAAGGTGTTGCAGACCGATTTTTTTCCGCCGCCCCCCATCCCTACCTATTATTATTACAAAGAAAACACCACCAAATTATTGATGCGCTGTGGTATTCAATGGCAATTCGGCCATGCCAACCTGGATATTTCAGCTCCATTTGGCATTGAATTGTTCAAAACTTCGGTCAAAGTGAATGGCAATTACCAGGACACCCAATTTGTACTATTGCCTACCCTTCAACTGGGGTATGCATTCTAGTGGCGAAGCATAAGTGGGCCTGAAATAGCAGTTTGCACAATTTCCAAGCGTTTACAGTTTTCGGGAATTAGATCGGTATCAATGAGTTTGATTGTCCAATCAGGAGCCGTTTCGAGCAAGATTATTTTGAAAAAAATACTTTTTTTTCTGAGCCCAAACAAAATCTCAATCCAAAAACATATTCCGACTAACAATCCATAAGCCGTCCATTTCAATACAGATATCGCTATTCTTCTAAATAAAGTTCCGAAATTTGGGTTGAAACACCCCCTAAACGGGGTCATTCAGAAGCCTAGAAATCAAAAATTTCATGGACTGGTGTTGCTAATCTGTAACCAACACCCCTATGTTTGCAGCATGAATTCGACATTTTCAAACCTTGCAATTTGTTGTTGTTGCTGTCCGTCTCCGGGAATCCGAAGCGGCTGCGATGCATTATTGTAACGTTTGTTTAAAAGAATCCAACTACGCTACAAATAACACATTCAGCATAAAACGCCCTTCGGAGATACCCTCCGAAGGGCGTTTGTTTTTTGGTTCACTGCCATTTCAATCTCATGCATTTCAATATTAACCAGTTCGCTTGTTGTTGTTGCTGTTGCTGTCCGACCTCGGCCTTCCGAAGCGGTTGCGAAGCTATGCAAGCGAAAAGGTGTTGAAAAACACTTTTTTGATTTGTACAGACTCAGCACAAACGCCCTTCGGTTCGCAGACCGAAGGGCGTTTTGTTTTTCATCCAGTTTCATATCCCGTTTGTTCATGGAATTTTCAAAAGACACTTTTACTGAAATTGAATCGGAGTTGCAATCGCAATCCGATCGAAGTCCGCTGGCCTCGCTGGTTTGGCTGGCCCACAAATTTGCGGGAGGAGCCGTGTTCAGCACCAGTTTTGGCATAGAGGATCAGGTGATTACCCATTTGATTTTTTCGAACAAGCTTCCCATCCGCGTTTTCACCCTCGATACTGGGCGCAATTTTCAGGAAACCTATTCCACCTGGTCGCGCACCCTCGAACGCTACCAACAGGCCATTGAAACCTACGCCCCCCAAGCAGCAACCGTAGAGCAGCTTTTAGCTCAAAAAGGCCCAAATTCATTCTACGATTCTGTTGAAAACCGTAAAGAATGCTGCCATATCCGCAAAATCGAGCCCCTGGGCAGGGCGTTGGCAGGACAGCAACTCTGGATTACGGGCATCCGTGCTGAACAATCGCCCAACCGGCTAGATATGAGCCCATTAGAATGGGACGCCAGCCATCAACTCCTCAAATTTCACCCACTTTTCGACTGGACTTTCGAGCAGGTGCGCGATTACGTGCGACAGCACAATATCCCGTATAACTCCTTGCACGACAAGGGTTTTGTGAGCATCGGCTGCGCTCCTTGCACCCGCGCTGTTCAGCCCGGGGAAGATTTTCGTGCTGGCCGCTGGTGGTGGGAGGATGCTTCTAAGAAGGAGTGTGGGTTGCATGTAACCCGGAACGCTGTTCCGGTATAAACCTTTTTTCAATATCTAACCGGAACAGCGTTCCGGGTTACAAATAGCACAATATGTCCCGACCTTTCGATTATCTCGATCACCTCGAAGCCCAAGCCATCCATATCCTGCGGGAAGTAGCGGGGCAATTTGAACGCCCTGCGCTCCTGTTCTCGGGTGGCAAAGACTCCATCACCTTGGTGAAATTGGCTGAAAAGGCCTTTCGCCCAGGCAGGTTTCCCTTTCCACTGGTGCATGTGGATACGGGCCACAATTTCCCGGAAGTCATTGAATACCGCGACCGTTTGGTGGCCCAACTGGGCGAAAAGCTCATCGTACGAAAAGTAGAGGATACCATCCGCCGTCAAGGACTGAAAGACGGAACTGGCAAATACCCAAGCCGCAATGCCTTGCAAACCAACACCTTATTAGAGGTCATTGAAGAGTTTGAGTTTGATGCTTGCATTGGTGGTGCGCGGCGCGATGAGGAAAAAGCCCGGGCCAAGGAGCGGATTTTCAGTATCCGCGATGAATTTGGTTCCTGGGATCCCAAACGCCAGCGCCCTGAGCTCTGGGACATGTACAACGGCGCCCTCCGAAAAGGGGAAAACGTGCGTGTATTCCCTATTTCCAACTGGACTGAATTGGATGTCTGGAACTACATCCGCCGCGAAAACATCGAACTGCCAGACATCTACTTTTCCCATTCCCGCGATTGTGTAATCACCCCCGGTGGGCAGTTACTGGCCATCACGCCCCATATCCGCCTAGATCCAGAGGATATAACCACCATCCGCGATGTACGCTTTCGGACCGTTGGGGATGCAACCTGTACAGCGGCAGTCGAAAGTAAGGCCGCCACCGTCGACGATATCATTGAGGATATCCTCACCACCAAAATCTCCGAACGTGGGGCTACCCGACTCGACGACCGCCTTTCAGAAGCGGCCATGGAAGACAGA
>JALHPW010000307.1:0-2272 GCA_022842255.1 Saprospiraceae bacterium
CCGGAATGCCGAACGCGCGCAATTGCGCGGCATTCGCTTTTTTCAAATCCACAAAAAATTTACCACGGGCGGCGTCGAAACGTTTGAAAGGTTCGGCAAATTCCGTGGCTACCTCATCTCCCACTTCAAACGAGCATTCGTCAATGCATGCCCCGATGTAGGCGTAGCAGTCCTCGCCGCGTGTTCCAAAAGCTTTTTCCATAAAAGCCAGGGTTTTGTCCACAATGCCAGCCACCGTGCCACGCCAACCCGCGTGAATGGCAGCAACGGCGTTTTGCCTTTTGTCAAAAATCAAAATGGGTGTACAATCCGCGATTGAAACGGCTAGCAAAATACCCGGCTGGTTTGTCACCAAAGCATCAAAACCTTCCCCGCCACCCGGCTCGGTTACCTGCCGAATCTGGTCCCCATGCACCTGTTTGGACCAGGCCATTTGCTCAGGTTTGAACCCCAAGGCTGCACAAAACCTTCGTCGGTTTTCGGCGACATTAGCTGGGTCGTCGGCAGTGCTTTTGCCCAGGTTGAGGGAGTGGTAGGGAGCCGGACTAACCCCGCCATGCCGGGTACTTTGCGCTGCGACGAGCTGCGGAAATTCG
The DNA here is from genome assembly GCA_022842255.1 of Saprospiraceae bacterium. Taxonomy (GTDB): domain Bacteria; phylum Bacteroidota; class Bacteroidia; order Chitinophagales; family Saprospiraceae; genus M3007. The sequence goes on from JALHPW010000307.1 coordinate 597, forward strand.
GTGAAAATGCTGGGCTTTATGATCATGATTTTTATTGAACCACAAAAGGAACAAAAGGACACAAAAGTATCAAGTTATTCTTTTGTGCCCTTTTGTTCCTTTTGTGGTTCAATACATCCCCTCTAATATTTTAGACCCCATAAACCCCGCTTTTTATCGAGTTTTAAAAACCTTGTCTCTATTTGCGAAAAACGGTGGTGCAGGATAACCTACTTTTGGAACGCAAAACCTTTGGGTCAACAGACATTGACCACATTTGTCACATTGACCACATCAACCAATTGACCACATTTATAGTATTGACCACATTTCCATAAAATATGCCCTATTCAGAAATACTCAGCATGGCCTTCAAGAATATTCGGGCCAACATGTTGCGCTCCATTCTCACACTGCTGATCATAGCTTTTGGGATCATGGCGGTGGTGGGCATTCTGACCTCCATCGATGCGATTGCCTACTCGCTCAGCGACAACCTTTCGAACCTGGGGGCCAATTCCTTCAGTATCGAGCGGAAATGGGGCGAGGTGAAAAGCAACCGTCGGGGCAAGCAACAAAAGGAGGCCGAGCCAGTGACCTACAAACAGGCGATGGAATTCAAGGAGCGTTTTGACTTTCCCGCAAAAGTTGCAGTGGGTTGCTACGGTACAGGCAATGCCACGGTAAAATTCGGGGAAGAAAAAACCAACCCGAACGTGACGTTCAATGGCGCAGACGAGAATTTTATGGACGTAAAAGGCGTAGAAATCGCAATGGGCCGTAATTTCTCAAAATTAGAAGTCGAAAGCGGCGCTCCCGTTGCGGTTATTGGATCGGATATCGTAAAAACACTGTTTAAGGGAAACAGCGAAAAAGCGCTCGACCAAATTATTACCGTAAACGCACATCGATACCGAGTGGTGGGGGTGATGGCCGAAAAAGGGTCGTCCATGAACGAATCGAGCGACCGGAAAGTGTACGCCCCACTCGTGAACGTAAAAGCGATCTTTGGCGCCGGCGACGACCGCGATTATTTCCTCATGGTGGCAGTGCCGGATGCGACGACTTTGGAAGCCGCCCAATCAGAAGCCACGGGCCTTTTCCGCCAGATTCGTGGATTGCGTCCGGGCGAAGAGGATGATTTTAAACTTTTTGCGAGCGACAGTATCGTGGCCATCCTCAAAGAAAACACCGTGACCCTGCGTTTTGCGGCGGCAGCCATTGGGTTTATTACCCTGTTGGGTGCGGCCATTGGTTTGATGAACATCATGCTGGTAAGCGTCACCGAGCGTACCCGCGAAATCGGCATCACAAAGGCCCTGGGCGCTACCCGGCGCGTTATCCTGCTGCTTTTCCTGACCGAAGCCATCACGATTTGCCAAATTGGTGGATTGTTCGGTATCTTTCTGGGCATTTTGATTGGCAATCTCATGCCCTTGTTCATGGGCGGGCATTTCCTGATTCCATGGGCTTGGATGTTTTTGGGTTTTGCACTTTGTATGATTGTTGGCGTGGTTTCGGGATTCTATCCAGCCCTGAAAGCGGCTCGGTTAGACCCCATTGAGTCCTTGCGCTACGAGTAATGTATGATGTATGAACTATGATGTATGATGTATGAACTATGATGTATAATGTATGAACACGTTCCAACTTAGTCACAATTTATCATAGTTCATACATCATACATCATACATCAT
>JALHPW010000307.1:2282-6420 GCA_022842255.1 Saprospiraceae bacterium
ATCCGGTCGTGGCCGCCTGATTACCCATTTTTCAGGTTGGGCCTTGGTGACGATTGTTACCTATTTTCTGTTGTCGGGTATTCGTCCGCCGGGAGAAGCTGCTGGGCGCACGGCGGTGTTTATTTTGTATCCGATGGTGCTTTTTTACACCAATGCGCGGATACTGACGAATCATTTTTTTGAGGCGCACAAATACGGACAATGGGCCGTTTTGGCCATAAGCTTGTGGCTGGGCGTTGCCGCATTGCGCGTTTGGACGGAGTTGGCCATTTTTGGGGGTAATGTTTTGAGCAACCCAGAAAGGACTGTCGGGAATGGTTGGAAAATGTACCTCGTGACGGTGTTGATTTACTTTGTGTTGATGATTTTCAGTGGTTTGTACCAATTGCTTGAAAATCGCAGGGAACTGGAAGCCCGCCATGCGGAGGCACAATTGAATTACCTAAAAGCCCAAATCAACCCGCATTTCCTGTTCAACACCCTCAACAACATCTACGCCGCGGCCACTTTGCAACATCCGCGCACAGCCGACATGGTGCTGCGGCTCAGCGATTTGCTTCGGTATGTTACCTACGACGGACAATCCTTGCTCGTGCCACTTTCCAAGGAAATTGCGCAAATTCGGGCCTATATCGAGTTGTTCCAATTGAAATCGGAAAACCCCTTACCCATCTATTTTGAGGTGGAGGGTAATCTGGACGACCGATTGATTGAGCCACTGCTACTTTTGCCTTTTGTGGAAAATGCGCTGAAGCATGGTGATGTAGAGATAAATCCAAACGGTTTTTTGCGAATTATGCTCCGAAATGAAGCTTCAAAATTGGTTTTTTGGGTGGAAAATTCATTCGACCCCCACAACCAGCAAAAAGACGAACAAGGGGGCGTGGGACTGGAAAATATCCGCCAACGCTTGGAATTGAACCATCGAGGAAGGAGTCGGTTTGAAACCCGGATAGATGGCCATGTTTTTAGGGCAGAACTAACCTTGGATTTCTGAATATGAACTTTCGCTGCCTACTCGTAGATGATGAGCACCTCGCCCTCACCCTGCTCGAAAAATTTGTGGCCGACACGCCCGGCCTCGAAGTTGCAGCTGCGTGCAAAAGTCCCATCCGTGCTGTAGAGCTGTTGCAAAGCGAGCCCATCGACCTGCTTTTCCTCGATATTCAGATGCCGATTTTGAGCGGTCTGAATTTGTTGAAATCAGTGTCGCGCAAACCAGTCACCATCTTTACCACGGCCTATCCTCAACATGCCCTGGAAGCCTTTGACCTCGATGCGGTAGACTATCTGCTCAAGCCCTATTCGTTCGAGCGCTTCAGCCATGCGGTGGAAAAAGCCCTCGTTTTGCTCCGTCAAAGAGCCGAGCAAAACATTGCCCAACCCGATGGGCACCTCACCGTAAAGGCCGACCGGCAATGGGTCAAAATCCCCATCGCTGACATACGTTACATCGAAGGCTGGAAGGAATACGTGAAGATTTACGTTGACAATGAGAAAGTTGTGACGCTCGAAAGCCTCAACAACCTCGAAGCAACCTTGCCCGCCGCGCATTTTCTCCGGGTACACAAATCATTCATCGTGGCCAAAAACCGGGTCCAGAAAATGGACGGCGAAACCCTCGTGTTGATTGGGAACGCACATGTCCCAGTGGCGCGGGCGCGGAAAAAGGAGGTGGTGGCGGAATTGTTTGGTGGCTGAAGTAAGATGGGCCACGGATGACACGGATTAGACACGGATTTTATATTATTTGGCATTAAATCCGTGTCTAATCCGTGTAATCTGTGGCCCATCACTTAAAAACAATCCGACTCAATCGTGGTATTCACCCCATCAATATAAGTTTGGCAGACCAGAAAATTGCCATAACCTTCATACAAAGATGCTGCCCCCGTTGCGCTGACCCGGTAATACATCCGGTAGTATTTGCCGGATTCGAATTTGGCGGGGTCAACGAATAGTTGCAACCCATTGCCTGTTTGAACTTTGATGGCCAATTGTTGCACGATGTTCAGGGATTCATCCACAATGGCCATTTTGAGTTTGACCTGTTCGCCGGCGGTATCCCCACCGGTATAAATGCTTATGGCCGCTCCGATTTTTACAGGACAAGGGAACACAAAAAAATCAGCACCACTTACTGCCGTAGTTCCCGACAGACTGACTGTATCGCTAAAATTTAAAAACGCCTGCTCGTCGGCGTTGAGCGGGATGTTTCCCCAGTCGTTGGAGGTACTGCAACTTCCATGAAGCCCCAAGCCTAAGCCGTTTTCGTCAAAAATCTTGATACAAGAAAAATCCTGCTCCTCGGGTTCGGGGTCCTTTTTGGGGTCGCAACCAAGTGTGAAAAGGAGAAGTGTTGCGAGGCCAAGTAGTGTTGTGCTGCGCATGGTGTGGGTGTTTTTGTGTGAAAAATCAAATGGCGGCTAAGTTCTTCGCATCATCAACCAAGCCCCTGCAAACCCAACCCAAGCCAGGGTAAAACAAATTTCTGGCGGCAGGAAGGTCATGAGCCATAAGGGAATGAGGTAGATGGTCCAAAATATGGCATTGAACGTCACAACCCGTTTGGCCAATGCCCCATTGTCGAAAAATTTTACCAGCAACAAATTCAAACCACCCCCCAAGGCACAAAGGAAGGTCAGGCTGAGGTTGAAAAACGTGAAAATGTCGTTCATGGTCCGCTGAATACCAGCACCCATGTCCATTTTATAGGTATTCATCAGGTCGAGCATCTGCCGCTCGGTGTCGTTGGCAGGCTGCGGGTTGCTGAGGAAATTCAGGGAATGGATGGCTGCGGTAGCCAGCATGGCCCAGGAGCCGAACTTGAAATAGGTTTTATAATTCATAAGGCTGTCGTTTTGTCAAGGTGCTTTACTGCCCTGCAACTTCCCGCATCCTCGCCAACAAGGAGGCCGCCCGCTGGTTCTGTGGCGTGATACTCACCGCTTTTTCTGCGTCGGCAATTCCGCCTGGACGGTTCCCGTTGTTGAATTTGGAAACGGCCCGTTCGAGATAAGCATCTGAATAACGTTGCTTTTCCTCTGGAATTTTAAGTGCCTGCGGCGATTTTTCCATAGTTGAAATTACCTCATTCAATGTCTGCTCGGCTTCTGCGTAACGTTTGAGGTTATTCAATGCAGTACCGCGCATTTGCCTGAATTGCAAGGCTTTATGCGGGGCGAGTGTGGCTGCTGTATCCAGATCGGCGATGGCACGTTCCGGATAAATGGTGAGCGCCGTAAAGGCCCGATTGAAATACGTGTCGGCGTTGTTCGGATTCAACGCGATGGACTGGGCGTAGAGGGAAAAGGCACGGTCGCGCAAGGTCCGTTGCGCCGAAGTATCCTTCGCGGTACTGGCTTTGATGGCGATGCAATTGGCCAAGGCGCTGAATACATTGGGCCGGGTGCAACCGTCCTGCACAGCGCGTTCGAGCATTTGTTCAGCCTCCGGTACGCGGTTTTGTTTGCCGTACCAATTGGCCAGTGATTCCATGGCCTGGTCTTCGGTAGGGTAGTGCTTTAGCACCTGTTGCCAGAGTGTTTCGGAGTTTTTCCAGGTCTTGGTTTGCGCGCGACTCAGCCATAGACACCAGACGGCAAACAGTCCGACGATAGCCCACCAGGCGTTTCGCAGCCCGGGTTTGTTTTGCAATACGTACACTTCCGCCGCGTACATCAACATGAAGAAAACGCCCGCAGATGGCAGGTAAAAATAGCGGTCGGCCATGATGACCACACCCACCGAGACAAACTGCAAGACCAGAATTACCGTGGCGAACACCCAGCCAAAGCCGAATGGCAGAATCTTTACCCGCCGAAGCCTTGGCGAAGGCGGGTAGATTGCCAAGGCAATGGTAGCCAACATAAACACCGCACCTCCAAGATAAGCCGGACCTTTTAATTGAACCTCAGTAGGATAGGGGTAAAACGTACACAAGTCAAGCGGCAAAAACGTTTTCACGAAGTACATCATGTAGCCGTAGCCCGCGAACAGAATTTTTTGGTCGAATCCGAATACAGTGGAAAGGGCCTTTGTTTTATCTGCTGAAAGCGTCAGCAAACCATGGAAATCACCCCCTTTTTGAACATCCAGCGCGATGAGGCCAAAGAGCAGAGACAGGGCAAAAAGTGGT
>JALHPW010000308.1 GCA_022842255.1 Saprospiraceae bacterium
GGAACGGAACTTAAAAATCGTAAAGGGACGACCGTTCAAGCCCAACCTTTCCTGGGCAAAAAAGATGGGGCCTTCGCTTGAAAACCGAACCCTGATAATGATATAGAGCAAAAGCGGCGAGAGGATGGCCAAGGCAACCGCACTGACCGTAACATCGAGCATCCGTTTGATGGTACGTTGCCATTTGGGCATCAATTCCTGTCGGATTTCGATGAGCACCGCCCCGTACACATGGTTCATCTTCACGGTTCCGAGCAGGATGTCGTACATGTCTGGGATAATCTTGACCAAGACTTGTTCCCCAAAATCAAACAGGGTATTGAGGATATTTCGCAGCCGGTTATGCTCGGAGGTTTCAATAGCGATAATCACATCTTCGATTTGATGTTCCCGAATCACCGCTGCCAGATCGGGCAAATGCCCAAGCATAGGCAGGTGCTCGGCAAGCACCTGTTCACTTCCGCCATTGGTGTCGATGAAGCCAATGAACTTGTTGCCCAGGCTTTTTTTGCGGCTTTTTATCTCCAAAAAGAGGTCCAGCGCGTTTTGGTTGCCGCCCACCAACAAGGTATTAAAGGTTACTTCCCCTGCTTTTAACCGCCGGCTGGCTCGCGTGAGCAAAATCATCCTGGATGTGGCTGTGAGCAAAAAATGCAGCCAAAACAAAGAGAAAAACGAGCGATAATAGGTGTGGTAATCACTGACCACATCATCCAAAATCAGCGTAAAAAACAGAAAGGTGACTCCGAGAAAAGAAACCAGCAGGGTATTGGTCAGGGTATTGAGCCGGGCAATCCGGTATATGTCCGTGTAATGGTCGAAGATGCTGTACAAAAGCACCCAGCCTGTTGGGACTATAAAAATGCCAAGGTAAAAATTGGGGTCTACAAAAACTTCCGGGGTAAAGGGCACGCCCTCCATGTCTTTCCGGTACAAGAAAAAAATAGCCCAGGCCAGCATCGCCATCACAAAATCGGCGACCCCGTAAAAAAAAGTATGGCGTTTTCGCACTTTCATTTTGCAACGTTCAACTAATAATGCACTACCCTGATATTGTCAATATGCACCGTACCTGTATTTTGAGAATAGTTGCCCGAATTGTCCTTGGGCAAACTCAAGCGAAAATATAGCCGCTGCTCTGTTTGTTGGGTGGTAACCAGTGTCCCGGTCAGGTTAAAATAGATTTTGTTCCATTCTTCCGACACGTTGAATTGGTAAACCGGCTCACTGGTTTGGGCAGGACCGCTGAGCATGTACAAGAAGAACGGGACATCCGTTTTGTAATGAAGTTCCAGCCAAACTTCCGGCGAGCCCAAGACCGGCAAATCTTCCATTTTTTCCGTGGCAATATCCATAATCGGGTGGGCGGTATCAATTTTCATCAGCAAGGATTTGCCCGAAAAGGCGCCTTCCGTGCTCAAACTAAAATCTAGAAGCCCGTCGGTATCCCGATTTTCCAAGGCAATAAACGAGCCACCATCAAAATCGCCACGCCCGATGCCGAATGCGTAGACGTTTTCGGCGTCGTAATCGGTAATTGGTTGTATATCAGTGGTTTGTCCGGCAGTAAGCGTATAGTTTTTGACGAACCGCGTCAGGTAGGGATAGATATTGGGAGTGGCTTCAATGCCATTTTCCTTTACTCCAGGGAACAGGATGACTTCGCTGTCGCCCTCTGCCAGTACCGGGATCGTGGCAGGCAAGGTATAAGCGCCCAGGAACACCCCGTTTACATAAAGCCATCCATCCGTGATTTTTTGCCAGGAAGCGCCACCCGGAGCGGTAACCTCGAAGGGTTTGAGGTGTAGGTATGCGGGGATTTGCTCAGGGGCATCCTTACAGGCCGTAAAGCCAAGGAGCAAGAGGGGGAGAATGAATCTGTACATGTGTTTATTGTTTCGTAACACAACTATCGATGGGCGCTGGACGCTGCGTCAGCAAGGGTGGTTTTTTTGTATGATTTGGGCATTTTCGTCATTTTCGTCATTTCGGTCATTGGGGTCATTTTTCGTCATTGAGATTCTGGGGCGATGACACAATGACCTAATGACGACAAATGACCTAAATGACGACAAATGACCCAAATGACCCAATGACAACTCAAGTCTTAGCCCGCACATACACCTCCATGGTCACACCTTTGAAGTCAAAGTGTTTGCGCAATTGGTTTTCCAAAAACTGTTTGTACGAATCGCGCACCCAGTTTGGGTTGTTGACAAAGAACACAAACGAAGGGTAATGGGTGGGCAATTGCGTTACATACTTGAACTTAGGGAAACGTCCGTGCACAGAGGGTGGGGGAGTGGCTTCAATGATTTCCAGCATCAGGTCGTTCAGCTCAGAGGTCTTGATGCGTCGGGTACGGTTGGCGTACACTTCCAGCGCGGCCTCCATGGCTTGAAAAATACGTTGTTTTTCAAGTACAGAAATGAACAGGATGGGCACATCGTCAAAGGGCGCCAATCGGTGTTTGATGGCTTCCTCAAAATCACGGGTGGTGTTGGTCTTTTTATTTTCCACCAAATCCCATTTATTGACCAATATCACGATGCCTTTGTGCCTTTTTTGGGCCAAACGCAGGATATTTAGGTCTTGCCCCTCCAAACCTTGGGTGGCATCCAACACCAACAAACACACATCGGATTCTTCCAGGGCGCGAATGGCACGCATGACGGAATAGAACTCCAAATCTTCCTCCACCTTGGTCTTTTTGCGAATCCCGGCCGTATCGATGAGCATGAATTCCTTGCCGTACTTGTTGTATACCGTGTGAATGGTATCGCGGGTGGTACCAGCTACGGGGGTCACGATATTGCGGTCTTCGCCCAACAATGCGTTTAACAAAGAGGACTTCCCAACGTTTGGGCGGCCAATGATGGCGAATTTGGGCAATTCGGTGTCAATTTCCTCTACCTTTTCGATATGCTCGATTACGGCATCCAATAAGTCGCCGGTGCCACTACCGCTGATGGCCGCAATGAAAAAGGTATGTTCGAAGCCCAGGCCCCAGAACTCATTGGCAGCCAATAAATCTTTGTGGTTATCAGCCTTGTTGACCACCAAGTACACCGGTTTTGAAGAACGACGGAGCCATTTGGCCATGCTTTCGTCCAAATCCGTGATGCCCGTCTGCGTATCCACCATGAATAAAATTACCGCAGCCTCGGCCGTGGCAATCCTCACTTGCGACCGAATCGCGGCCTCAAACACATCGTCGGAACCATGCACAAACCCGCCAGTATCCACCACTGTAAAACGTTTGCCGCCCCATTCGCAGAAGCCATATTTCCGGTCGCGGGTCACGCCTGAAAAGTCGTCGGTAATTGCATCGCGCCCTCCCACCAGGCGATTGTAAAGGGTAGATTTCCCGACATTCGGGCGGCCAACAATGGCTACAATATTGCTCATAAACGGATTTGATGGTTAAGTGGGGTTTTTGGGTTTAGGGTTTAGCGGTTTAGCGTGCGCTAAACCATTCAAAATTTCGGGCAAAGAATTTTTTCGTTGTCGTAATTGCCCATGTAGGATATCGAGAGTTCAAAGGCGCCCTGACGTTGGTTGGCTTGAAGGGCACCAATGTTGAGGTCGTAGCTCAAACCAAAAAGCATGGAATTGATTTCCAGTCCAAAAAGCGCTACCACGGCGTCAAAGCCAAAGCCGCCGTCATTGCGTACAGGACGGGCCCAAGTGCCAAAATGAAGCGCAGAGCTGCCGTATTGGCCCAAGGCAAAGCGGAAATTGGTGCCAGCATTGATTTCCATGTGTGGTCCCTGCATGGCGGCCAAAATCCTGGGCTGCATGGACGTGCGATTGCTGCGGTCGAACGGAATACTGGCCGAAACCTGGGCATTTATTTTTGGGTAAAGCCTACCCCCATCCTGCACAACATTGGTGGTGGGATCTTCATAAAATGAAATTTTAGGCTGCAGGATGTGATGCAAGGAGGCGCCCGCAAAAAAACGGCCTTCCCCCGCAAACTGGGAGGTGTAGTTGATACCCACGTTCAAATCCGGGAAAGCGAAGTTGTTGGCAGGCAACGCCTCTTCGGTTTGGCCGGTGTATCCTGATACTAGGTTGAACTCGTCATGGAAATTGAGCGATCCGTAGTTCACGTTCCGCTGCGTAAGTCCGCCCTGAATGCCGATGGTCAGGAACTGGTCCTGATTGAGTCCCAACGCTTTGTGGTACGCCATCGACACGGCAATCTGGGTGGTACTAAAATCTACGACGCTTACTTTGTCGTTGAAAAACATGATTCCAAGCCCAAACGCATCCTCACTGTTTTTGCGGCGATTGGCCTCAAAGCGAAGGTCTGCTGCCATAGAAAAGGTCTTGATGGGGTTGTCCAACACCTTGCGCCATTGGTCGCGGTAAATTGCCCCAACGCGGTAACTACCCTCCATAGCGCCTGTGAGGGCGGGGTTGAGGGTAAGGGGAGAAGCGTAAAATTGTGTAAAGTGTTTGTCTTGCGCCTGTACCCTTGGGATGAAGAGGAACAGACCAGCGGCCGCACACGCCATGGCCAGGACGACGGTGCGTGAAAACGTTTTGGCTGATGGACCTAAAAGGAATAGTTTCTGCATACGACTTGGGAATAATTTCGGCAAAGGTAGCAAGTTGGCGGCTTATGAGTGAGGACTTCAGCGTATGGAGTTTGGAATTTCAAAATTCACATACCTTTCGACGCCATTTTTGACATCCGGCCCAATTGGTCTTGGCCAGGTCATTCATGGAATAAGCCCATAACGGACCACTTGCATACATGACACTACTACAACCTTAACCTATTCCTAATTCGTATGGGCAACAACGACTTTAAGCCTTACATCTCTTCGGAGAACGTATCCGTGAAAGAATTCACGATTCGAGCCATCGTGATTGGTTCGCTGTTTGGGATTCTTTTCGGTGCAGCCACGGTATACCTCGCCTTAAAAGCAGGCCTCACCGTTTCAGCCTCCATCCCCATTGCGGTGCTGGCCATTTCTTTGGGCCGGAAATTCCTGGGGACCACGATTCTTGAAAACAACATCATCCAAACCACCGGTTCGGCCGGGGAATCGGTCGCAGCTGGTGTGGTTTTTACCCTTCCTGCCTTTCTATTCCTCTCCGATGGCATTGGAAAAGGCTACTTCAACTACTGGACCATCACAATGCTGGCCATTTTTGGCGGTATTTTGGGGGTTTTGATGATGATTCCCCTTCGGCGCTCGCTGATTGTAAAAGAACATGAAAACCTGCCTTACCCAGAGGGCACGGCCTGTGCGCACGTACTGATTGCGGGCGACAAAGGCGGGGATTTTGCCAAAACGGCCTATCAAGGCCTAGGGTTTGCCCTTGGCTACGCCATGCTTCAAAAGGTTTTTCACGTCATTGCGGAGGTGCCCACCTGGACCTCCGGGATTGCCAATAAATACCTGCCCGCGGCGCGTTTGAGCGGTGAGATAACCCCGGAATACCTCGGGGTTGGCTATATCATTGGCCCACGGATTGCGGGCGTGCTGGTAGCTGGCGGCGTTTTGGCTTGGTTGGGACTGATTCCGTTATTGGCCACGCTGGTGCCACCGGATGTGATTGCAGCGCAGTTGGATAAGCTGGACTTGATGAATCCCGCCGAAGCCAGTGCAAAATTCGGCTGGGATCCCGCTACCCATTCCTTTACCAATCTTTCGGAAGCCGTTTACCGGGCTTATATCCGTCAAATCGGTGCCGGCGCTGTGGCGGGCGCAGGTTTTATCACCCTGATCAAGACGATGCCGACCATTATCTCTTCGTTCCGGGACAGTGTGGGTGAGCTTCGCAACCGCGACAAATCCGTGGCCACCGAGCGCACCGCCAACGACCTTTCCATCAAAGTAGTCGGGATTGGAAGCCTTGCCCTGATCTTGCTGATGGCCGTGCTGCCAAGCATTCCAGGGGATAACATCCTGAGCAAATTGCTGATTGGGATTTTGGTGATCATTTTTGGTTTCTTCTTCGTTACAGTGGCCAGCCGTATCGTGGGTATTATTGGCAGCAGCAACAGCCCGATTTCAGGCATGACCATCGCTACCATCATGGGCACCGCATTGGTGTTCATTGGCGTGGGTTGGACTGGAAAGGTATTTGAACCCCTGGCCCTGGTGGTGGGAAGTATGGTTTGTATCGCGGCAGCCAATGCGGGTGCTACCTCGCAGGACTTGAAAACAGGTTACTTGATTGGCGCAACACCTCGTTATCAGCAAATTGCGTTGTTTATTGGGGTAATCGTTTCTTCGCTGGTCATTGGCGCCACCGTTTTGTTCCTCGACAACCCAACGGCCGATCTTCGCGCCCAGGGCATCGAACACGCGATTGGTGAAAAATTCAACGCACCGCAGGCCACTTTGATGGCCACCTTGATCAAAGGGCTTTT
>JALHPW010000309.1 GCA_022842255.1 Saprospiraceae bacterium
AAATCTGGGTCGCCGTTCACGACCCAGTCGATGGCCGCATTACCGCCACCGTCAAAGGAACCTCCTTTCAAAAACACTGCAGAGTCCCATACGCCATCGCCCACGTCCGCAATCTTGAGTTTGATGTGGTAGGTTTGGCAAGGAATTACGTTGGCCACGGCCACCATTTTCCGGGTATATCCGTCATATTGCAATTCTTGCACGGCCACGCCGGTTGCGGGGGGGATGGTACCACAGTTGTTGCCGCCGGCAGGCGTGTTGTGGACATAAAATCCGGTATTCACCTGGTGGTTGATGGTATTAATGGTAATGGGGATATTGGTAGCGGGCACGACCGCCAGGTTTACGGTTCCTGGAAGACCAGGGCCTGAAATGAAAAAGCCGAATACGTCGTTGAACTGCGTATTCACATACTCGCAATATTCTTCTGAAGCAAATACATATTCAAACGTCAATGGACTTTGGGTCGGGGTAAAGTCAAATTCGATACTCGCCATATCGAAGAGTGCGCCAGAGGTCAGTGCCTGCAAGTCGCCATCCGGCGTGCCGTTGCCATACCCTGCGCTTGCGCCATCAGAATCGTTGGGGCCAGGGGCCACGCTGATGCCACCGGTGGCCATGATTACCCCGGTACTAAAGCCTACGTTGGTCAGGCCATTTGAAAAAGTACCGATTTGGTCGCCTTGTCCGGCAAAGGTTACGCCAGTTACATCAAAACAGTTGCCGCCGATAAACACCTCCTTTACAAGCGTTTCGGCATCGCCACCGCTCACTTCAATGACTGCTTCCGGGGTACCTGGCATTTTGATGGTCTTTTCGCCCGCCCGCATGATGCTGACAAAGTGCCGGGGCGGGTTGGCGGGGTCCCAGGTGCAAGGGTACGTGAGCAAGAACTCCATCACAGGGGCTGAAGCCACAAATTTCAGCAGGTGTGTGGCTGGGTTGTAGCTGAGCACCTCTGTATTGGGGGTTACAACCGAGAGGTCGGGCATACATTGTGCGATACAGGCCTCGCCCCCTGGCACCATGAGGCCATAGGTGGCACCTGGCGACAGGTTTTGAAAAACGATGGTCTGTTGGGCGGATTCCGCAGTCACGACATGGCGCTTTAAAAGCGCATCGAAGGCTGGAGAGGATTGTTGTGCTGCGAGCGGAAGACTGGCCACCGCGGCCCAAATACAGCAAAGGACGGAACGGGATGTAAAAAGACTCATAGACTAACAGGTTTTGATTGCGTAACAATTGTTTATGGTCAAAGAAAATTGCTTCAAATGCAGAAAGGACAAAATCTGGCAAGCCAGATTCATACAGATGCAAAAACGCTGCATACCAAACCTCATAATGTTTGAAAAACGGAACGCAAAATCCTTCTCACAATTCGGCCCAGGTTTCCCTTTGGGCAAGATTGAATTGTTTTGCAAGCGGCTGGCGCTAGGATTCTTAACGGGGGTCTCTTTGCTGACAAGATGCTGAACGGAGGGAGGAGGTGTTCGCATATTGTCAGACCCTTTTGATAGTGTTCGCCTCTAATTTTCAGGCGCTCGCGCTACAGAAACTGATGTAAATCGGTTTGGCTACAGTCTCCAAATACATGCTTAATACAAAAACTCCCGCAATGATATGGAGATTATTTGGGCGTTTTCCCCTCCCACTAAAAAATTTGATGGTTAATTTCGTTTTTTAAAAACCTCCGAAGGCACACGGAAGCCATTTCTTGGCATTTATTTTGAAAACGAGAGCATCGCCGTGCAGATTCCAAATATTATTTTTTTAAGCAGAAATTTTTTTAAGCAAAAACCGTTTTTACGCCACACCCTCAAATGCACGGCGTAAGTTTGCACCGAGTTTGTGGTCCCAGTGTTTGCAATTTTTGGTTTTGGGCAACAAACTACACCGAACCCGCTCAATGGACAGTGACCCGTTATTATACACGAGAAAAACGCCGCTTGGTCGAACTGACCGAGCCAGATCCTGGCTGCTGGGTACACCTGGCCCCACCCTTCGCGCCCGATGAGCTCGATGAGTTCGCCCGTCGCTTTGATTTCGACCCTGCCTTCCTGACCGACTCCCTTGACCTGGACGAACGCGCCCGTTACGAACGCGACGGCGATGTACGTTTCGTACTGATCAACACGCCGGTCAAAAACAAAAATGCCGCCGCCGAAAACGAAGCGTACTTCATCACCGTGCCAATCGGCATCTTGCTGACCATCGAACACGTAGTCACGATCTCGGCCTTTGAAACCCCCGTACTGGAAAAATTCCTGGAAAACAACGTCCGCGATTTCAATCCCGCCGACGAAAAACGCTTCGTGCTGCAATTGCTCGAACAGAACGTGTATCACTTCCTGTCCTGCCTCAAAACGCTCAACCTGCGCCGCAACCGCATCGAAAAGGAGCTGATGAACAGCAGCCGGAACGCCGAGCTTCGCCAATTGCTTTCAATCGAAAAAAGCCTGGTATACTTTGTCAATTCCCTGAGTGCCAACGAATTGCTCAAGATGAAGATGAAACGCACCGACTTCCTGCACATCAATGGCGACGAAGACCTGACCGATTTGTTTGAGGACATCATTATCGACAATTCCCAGGCACTTTCCATGGCCAATGTGTACACCAACATCTTGAACGGCACCATGGACGCCTATTCCAGCATCATATCGAACAACCTGAACCAGGTCATCCACCGGCTCACCATCATCACCGTGGTGCTGATGGTACCTACGCTCATTTCCTCCTTTTTGGGCATGAACATCCCCAACGGGATACCGGAGCACCCTTGGGCGTTTTACCTGACCATCGTGGTGGCGGGAGTGATTACCGGCGGTTTGTATTGGATTATGCAGCGGCGGAAGATGTTGTGAGGGAAGGGAATCAGATGATTGCATCACTCAAATCATTGAAATCACTTTCATCAGCGTATAAATTAGCCTTCTTGCCACCATGTCAAAAAGAATCGCTCTTCTTGCCGTGTTTGTTTCCTTCTTTTTTTGCTACCTGGAATGGGGTAAAGACCAATCTTCCTTCCTGTACGAAGTGGCCTATCAGATTTTGTTCAAACAAGGCGATGTACAAAATTCCTTTTCCCACCCCCTCATCCTGCTGCCTTTTTTGGGCGAGCTGATTTTGTTGTTCCAGGCATTTCAGAAAGTCCCAAGCAAACGCTGGACCTACCTTGGCATCTCCTTGCCCGCTATTCTGGTATTGTTCCTGTTGTTTATCGGGATCATGGGCCAAAATTTCAAAATCATAGCCTCCACCTTGCCGTTTTTGATATCGTCGGGGTGGGTATTTGGGGTGTTTCGGGGGAAGGATGCGAGGGCCCTCAACTCTTAGGCCCAATCAATTCCCGATACACCACCTCCGTAAGCGTAGCAATAGCCTTTGGCAAGGCTTCACGTGATTTCCCTTTGGTCAGGATGGTGATGAGGTAAGGTTTGTTGTCCACATAGACGATGCCCGATTCGTGTAGTTCAAAGGTTTTGGTGTCGTCCCATTCCCCAAATTTGTGCGCTAGTTTAGTACCTGCTGGCAAACCTTTTACCATACCACGATTGAAAGCGGACTCGGCCATCAGGCTCAACCCATATTCAGAATACTTCGGACGGGTATAGGTAGAATTGTACAGTGCAATCAACAACTTGGAGTAATCTCGGGCATTGGACCGTACGCGCCCATCATCCTCCCCTCGCTTCAAAGGGCCCATGCCAAGGTCTTTGTAAACCTTATCAATCGCGGTTTCCTCCACCATTTGGGAGAGCAGCCAATAGGCCTTGTTGTCCGAATTGGAAATGGTGTACCGCAACAACTCGGAAACCGAGTAAGGCTTTCCATACTCGATTGTATCAGAAATATAATTCTGGGTAGGCAAAAACGGCACTTCTGGCTCCTCAAAAATAGCGCGGTTCTCCAAAAAAACAGGGTCGTTTTCGGCTTTCTGAAAAGCAGCGAGCATTACTGCAATCTTGAGCAAGGAGCCCGGATGATACAGGGTTTCCTCGTTAATGCCCATCCATTCGCCATTCGTAAACTCCCGGAAATAGACCGAAGCCTCTTCAATATCCCCAGTTGCTTTTAAGGCATCTATCTGTTCCACCACCAAGTCTTTGGCCGCCTTAAACTTTTTAGCCTCCAATTTGCGGTCCATAAACAGCAATGGCTTGGTATATTTATACTCGCTGCTTTCCAAACGATTGGAGCTTGCCTTGTTGCAAGTTTCCCCCTTAAGCGCTTTGACCCATTTGAGGTCGCTCAGAAAAAAAGCGGAGAAGAGCAGTCCAAAAGTAAAGGCAAGCAGAATCAAATAGGCCGGAATAGGCCTGCTTAAGATATGTTTCATGGATTGGATTATAATTCGTTTTGTGTTGATTAAAAAGCCTCAAATCCAAAGAAACTAGAGGCACAGATAGCAAAAGTGGCAAACTGCAATTGTGTCATTATGACATTAACCCTGTTTTGTCTAACACTTGCCAAGATGAATAAAATGATAAAAAAATAGCGTAGTTTGCACAATAAAAAACAACTACCAGGCAAACAGTCTGAAATCCCACCCCAAAACCTAAACAACCTGCCTTCACCGGCGCCTTATGTCATATTTTGTGGGAATACAGTACGATAATGGGACACTTTGGGACACTTTGGGACACTTTGGGACACATTGGGACAGTCTCAATTGCAACAAAGCCTTCACCTTTGTGATGCTCAGGAAACACTCCTGAAAACACTGTCACCAATACAGCCAACAAAGATTTTTAAACCATTGAAACACAAAGATTCCAAATACCCGCCGCTCATCCTATCAAGCTTTACGACTATGAAATTTCTTCCGTTTTTTGCCCTTGCCCTGCTCGTCTTCGCCTGCCATAAAGACAAACAGGATTGTCCACCAGATTTGCCATGCACCTCTCAGGTGGGCGCCAACACTTTTGGTTGTTATATTAACGGGAAGCCCTGGGTAGCAGACATTGCGCCGTATATGCTAGACCCCACCCTGCATCAAATCGAAGCTGAATATGATGAATCCGGGTACAGGCACGACCTGCAAAACCAACTCCGCATCACCGCAAGTAGATGGGATAGTACTTCCAGTGCATTTATGACGCTCTATGTATTGCCAGTTGAAGGGGTGGGTGAATTGACGCCGGGAGTCCACAAATTTTCGGCTTGGGGGAATATTTTGGACAAGAGCATCTCCCCAGAGGTTTTATCATTTGACTTGGATACGATAATGGATTACAGCATGAAAATAACCCACCTAGACCCAAAAGCCAATACGATATCGGGGGTATTTTCCTTCAAGGGTATTTCTTCCAACGACACAATGGTTGTCACCGATGGAAGGTTTGATGTGAAATATTACCCGAACTAAGCGCGACGCTTAAATCATTTTAACAGATTGAAAACCAAACCCGTTCAGCTTGTGCGCACAAGCTGAACAGCCACTCCTATTTTCTTTTCTCACCTATCTAAAACGTTCTAACAATGAAACGTCTTTTGCTTATTGCTGCGCTTTTGGCGTGGCTGTGCGGAGCATTGTCCGCCCAAAACAAAACATCCAAGCATTCGCTGGATGTGATGACCCGCTCCATCTTTGAGCGCCTTGAAAAACGAGACCTCAAATCCGGCATTTTGCTCCAACAGGCTGCCGTGTTCGTCAACCCTTTTCGGTACGACGGCACTGCTCTCAACGATGCTAACTGTATGGATGCCAACAACTTTGGCAAGTTATTCGGACAGTTCAGGGTAGCTTCTACGGGCAAATCTGTTTTGCCAGAGCCTGAAATTTACCTGAGCGACTTGCGGCGTCTCCGCGAAACCCCCGACACCATTCCGCTGGCGCTGATGGCCATGCAATATGACTATATCTGGAATGGTGCCATTGAAGCAGGTTTGTTGGGTTGGGATGCCGATCAAAAACTTATCGATTTGCCCCGTCGGGGCGCATCCCCTTATCGCCAGGATACCAGTTTTGCCTTCGCTGCCCTGCTGCAGGAATCAAAAAGCGGCCATATTGTGTACCAAGTTCCCTCCAAATTGATTTTTAATAACCTGGGTTGGGACATCAACGGGATGCAAATAGATTTTGGGGATGGCCAGGGCTGGAAATCCGTCCAACCCGATGAATATGTCGTCATCGATTACGGTAAACCCGGAAAAAAGACCCTTCAGCTCAAATATCAACAAGACAATCGCGAATGGAAAGCCCATAGTTTTGTACAAGTGCCCGAAAAAAAGGCCCCATTTGCCTTTTTGGGTGAATACGCTGGCACACCCGATGAAGTTGTTCCGCTGGGCGGGGTCACCATCAACATGTTTTATGACTGTCCGGACCACAAGCTC
>JALHPW010000310.1 GCA_022842255.1 Saprospiraceae bacterium
AGGTTACGAAAATACCCGGAGCGGTATTCAGGACCTTTCTGTTTTTCTAAAATACAATCCTTACAACTGCGAAATCGGCACCGCCAGCCTCCATTTTATGCTTGGCGCGGGCTTAAAAACCCCTGTCGGCGATTACAAAGTGGACGAAGGACTACAATCCATCATCGCCATCGGCAACCGGGCCACGAGTTTTAATGGCCTGGCCATTGCCCAGGTGCGATTCAACGACGGACTGTTTTTGACCACCCAAGCTGGCTACAGTCTCCGAAATGGGGAAGTGCCCAATGCCTTGGTGGGCGAAATCAAGGCGGGCTACGCAGGTCGCCATATCTATGTGGACACCTGGTTTGCCGGACAAGTTTCGGATGGCGGCGTGGACATCCTGGGCGAAGGCTTCGAAGGGTTTTTCCCGGCCACGGATGTTAGTTTCAACCGTATCGGCCTCAATGTGTACGTCCCAATCGCAGGTGGTTTTGGGCTTTCCGCCGGGGCCAGCAAATACCTGAACGGCCGCAATGTGGGAGAATCCACCGGGTTTTCAGGTTCAGTGGTCTATTCCTTCTAAAGAGCCCCCCAATCCATTTGAAACAAAACCGTCCAACTATCTCATTTTCAACATTTAAAAAGACTGAACATCATGTTTTTGAATCATAAAATCCTGCTCATGACGGCATTGGCTGTCAGCATCCTCGCCACCACCGCCTGCGAAAAAGAAGACGAGGAAGTGGCCCCCAGCATCGCTTCCATTGCCGTTACAAACGAAGATTTCAGCACCCTCGAAGGTGCCGCTATCCAAGGAGGCGTGGCCGTGGTGCTGTCCAACTCCAATCCCGGCGACCCATCTGGCGATTACACCGTGTTTGCCCCAAACAATGCGGCTTTCGCCCGACTTGGCCTCAACAGTGAAGGCGACCTGGCCGTTTTGAACGATGCATTTTTGACCAGCACCCTGCTTTACCACGTTTCAAATGGCAACCTGGAAGGTAGCAGCATCGCAGCGGGAGGCGTTTCCGGTTCGGCATTAGGACCAAACCGCCGTTTTGTGACCCGTGGCACCGATGTGTACATCAATGGCTCTAAAATCCTCGCCACCGATGTCAAAGCTGAAAACGGTACGGTACACGTTATCGACAAAGTATTGTTGGCCACCGGCGCCGACATCGTGCAATCAGCCCTCGCGCTCACCGATTCTAAGGTGTTTGTCACCCCCGAACTCACCTTTTTGGTGGAAGCTCTGGTATACACCGACCTGGTTGGAGCACTCGTGGCCGCACCCGGCAGCCCATCGTTCACGGTCTTTGCCCCTACCGATGCCGCTTTCAAACAATTCGGCGTGGACCTTGGCGTAACCCTTAACGTTCCGGCAGACATCCGTCAATTGCCCAAAGAAACCGTGGCGGCAGTGCTCCTCAACCACGTAGTGGCCGATGGCGGTAAGTTTACTTCTGAAATGAATGGCGGCATCATCGCTCCTTTGGGCGGGGTGGGGCTTACCCTTGGCGCGTTCAGCAACGGCACCCTGACCCTGAAAGGCAACGGGAACACCAGCACCGCCAATATGCTTATTCCGGATGTGCAGTGCACCAACGGTGTGGTACACGTCATCGACCGGGTGTTACTTCCTTAAAAGTCCCCCTCCTGTTTGATGGTATAATTTGGTAAGATTTAGTGAAGTAACGCGACCCCGAACAACGGTTTGGGGTCGCGTTTTTTATTTGGGTTTTCCAAGCTTCAAGCGCATTGAATTCTTTTTTGCCCAATTGCTAATTTTTTTTCGGCATTTCTGCCTTGTATTTCCAAAACCCACCTACATTAACCGCTGAAAGCAGATTTTTTCACCAAACAAAATTCTTGGTTATGCATTCTGCCCGTTTACAAACAACGGTACACTAATTACGAATTACGAGGTGCGAATTACGAGGCGTACTTCGCACCTCGTAATTCGTACCTCGTAATTCGTAATTAGTGTACCGTCCACCGTTCACCAAACCAGTTCATTGCGCTATGGCAGTTTATCCTACTGACAAGATCCGGAACGTCGTCCTCTGTGGCCACTCCGGATGCGGCAAGACGACCCTTGCCGAGACCATGCTTTTTGAAGCAAAAGCCATCGCCCGACGTGGCAGCGTCGGGGAAGGCAACACGCAGAGCGATTACGCCCCACTCGAACAACAGCGCGGCCACTCGCTTTTTGCCTCTGTGCTTCACTGCTCCTGGAAAGACACCAAAATCAACATCCTCGACACCCCCGGCCTCGACGATTTTTCCGGCGAAGTCGTAACGGCATTGAAGGTGGCCGACACCGCCATCATGTTGCTCAACGCACGCAGCGGGGTAGAGGTAGGCACTGAACTGATTTGGGAACACATCGAAACCAACGAGACGCCCACTATTTTCGTGGTGAACCAAATGGACCACGAAAAGGCTGATTTTGAAATGACGCTCGAACAAGCTCGGCGGCGTTTTGGAGCGCGGGTGTTACCCTTACAATTCCCTGTAAATCAAGGCACTGGATTCAATGCCATCGTGGATGCCCTGCGCATGACCATGTATGTTTTCCCGGCAGGGGGCGGCAAACCAGAGAAAAAACCCATCCCAGCCGAACACCAGTCGCGCGCCGATGAGCTCCACAACGCGCTCGTGGAAGCCGCCGCCGAAAACGACGAGGGCTTAATGGAAAAATTCTTTGAAGCGGGTACGCTCAGTGAAGACGAGCTTGCCAAGGGCCTGAGCATCGGCTTGGCGCACCGACAGTTTTATCCCCTGTTCTGTGTTTCGGGTTTGAAGGACATGGGCAGCGGACGAGTCATGGGCTTCATCCATGACATTTGTCCCAGTCCAGCAGACCGCCCTGCAGCCGCGCTCGAAGGTGGTGGCACCAAACCCTGCGACGCATCCGCCCGCCCCTGCGTATTCATTTTCAAAACGGTGAACGAGCCCAAAGTGGGCAACGTGTCCTATTTCAAGGTATATTCCGGCACACTCAAATCAGGCGACGAACTAACCAATGCAGAGAACAGTACCGTAGAACGGTTCTCACAACTTTTTGAAAGTGAAGGCAAAAACCGCGACCAGGTGGAAGAGCTCCGTGCGGGCGACATCGGTTGCACCGTAAAACTCAAGGGTTCGCACACCAACCAGACCCTGAACCCAAAAGGCTCCGACCTGAAAATCGAGCGCATTCATTTCCCCTCGCCACGCATCCGCATGGCCGTGTTGCCACCCAGCAAGGCCGAGGTGGAAAAAATGGCCCACGCACTCCACTCCATCCAGGAGGAAGACCCCACGCTGCTCATGGAACAGAGCCTCGAACTCAAACAGACCATCATTCAGGGCCAGGGCGAGATGCACCTCGACATCGTGCGTTACAAAGCGGAACAGAATTTTGGGGTAAAACTGGAATTCATCGAGCCGCGCATCCCGTACCGCGAAACCATCACCAAAGAGGCAAACAAAGACTACCGCCACAAAAAGCAATCGGGAGGCGCGGGCCAATTTGCCGAAGTACACATGCGGATTGAGCCGTATTACGATGGTATGCCGGCCCCGCACGACCTGACTACCAAGAACATAGAGGTGGAAGATTTGAAATGGGGCGGCAAGTTTTCCTTCTGTTGGGCCATCGTGGGTGGCTCGGTGGACGCGCGTTTTACCAACGCCATCAAAAAAGGCATCATGGCCAAAATGGAGGAAGGTCCTAGCACCGGCTCCTACTGCCGCGATGTGCGCGTAAGCATATACGACGGTAAAATGCACCCTGTGGACTCCAACGATATGGCCTTCCAGATTGCCTCTACCATGGCCTTCAAGGAGGCTTTTCACGATGCAAAACCACAGATTCTGGAGCCCGTGTACGACCTGGAAGTGTTGTGCGACTCCGAGGTAATGGGCAATGTCATGGGCGATTTGCAGACCCGCCGGGCCGTCATCATGGGCATGGGCTCGGAAGGGCATTACCAACAGATCCGCGCCAAAGTACCGCTCAAGGAACTGCACAAATACTCTTCAACACTCCGCTCACTCACCCAGGGCAAAGCCAAGTTTTCGATGTCTTTTGCCGAATATGCCCCGGTTCCGGCGGATATTCAGGCAAAACTCATTGCGGAATACCAGAAACATGCGGTGCATGAGGAGCATTGAGTGACGAAGGACGACTTACGATTGACGATTGACTGTATTTTTTACAATCAATTGGCAATCGTGAGTCGTCAATTATTTGCTGCATTTGAAGAATTTCTCCTATAATTTTTTTGAAAATGACCTTTGCTTGCTGATGCTGGCGTCCTCGCCATCATCGGCTGGAACAACAACCCTTTGAAAAAACAACATGAAAAAAAACTTCCAATCTAAATCTGAATTGGCAAAATCAGGAGCATCCTGCATGCTGGTAGTTTTATTTTTTTTAGGAGTTATTTTATATTTTACCTATTGGCCACTTTCAATTATAGTAGGGGTAATATTTTTCTATTGGCTTTTTGAATCCTCTAAGGGGATTAATGAACTAGAAAAATCAGGGGAAATCTATCTTGAGGAAAAAATTGAATTGCTTGATTTGAATGTATTCAAGTCTGACGAGATTCCATTTGCAGTAGTGCTAGATGTTGAGACTACAGGTTTACTGACTGATGATACTATACCTACAATAAAGAAAGTTAAGGAAAACCCGGATTGGTATCCAAGGATAGTACAAATAGCGTGGGTTACTTTAACTCGGAATTATGAAATTGTTGAAAAACACTCTTTTTATATAAAACAAACTGCAAAAATTCCCGAATCAGCAGTTCAGATTCATGGAATTACTGATGCAATTTGTGAAAACGAGGGGAAAGATTTGACAGACATCTTGCTTAAACTAAAAAACTCAATAGAGGATTGTGACTACTTCGTTGGTCATAATGTAATGTTTGACAAATATGTTATTGAAGCGGAATGCATTAGAAACTCAATTCCAAAGCCATTCAAAAACATGAAGAAATATGATACGATGAGTATGGGAAGTAGCATTCTAAAAAGGAAAAGATTCAAATTGATAGATTTAGCTAAAAAAGTATTAGGTAATGAAATGCTAGAAAAAAACAATGTCAACTTCCATGATGCGATGTCGGATACATGGGTAACAGCTTCCATATTCTCCGCACTGCATAAAAGGAATATAAAATATTAAACCGCTAACAACTCTATATGGATGTCAACCGCCCGCTAAGCAGCTTTTTGTCAGCTACTACCTCGCCAGCGTAAAAGCTACAGCTTGCCAAAGAAATCAGCATAGAAAAATCAATCCAAAATCCTTGTCGTAATAACCATAGCTAAATTGCGGCCCGCTACACCTTCAATGACGCCGTTGTTCTCACAGCTTCTCCAAGAAACCACCATTTAGAAACAGAAATAATAAAATGCACTCAACTTGAGAAAAAATCCGTATTTTTGGTAAAAATTTAGCGTTATGCTAACAAAAAAACACATAAAAGAGGAGATTTTATCCAATCGCTTGCTAATACGACAACACGGGATTAGCAAAATTGGCTTGTTTGGCTCTTACTCAAGACAAGAGCAAAAAAAAGAGAGCGATATAGATATCCTAGTTGACTTTCAACAAGATAGGGAGACTTTTGACAATTTCATGGCTGTTTGCGACCTTCTGGAGAAAATTTTCAAAGGATACAAGGTCGAGGTTGTGACAACAGGTGGCTTAAGCCCATATATTGGCCCTCACATATTAAATGAAGTTGAGTATGTCCAAATGGCCAATTGAATACCTTAGACATATTTATGATGAGTGTGAGTTTATTAATAGCAGCATATCGCCAGATATGACCAAGGATGACTTAATAGATAACGAGGTACTAAAACGTGCGATAGTTCGCAGTTTAGAAATTATTGGCGAAGCAACTAAAAAGATACCGGCAGATATTAAAGAACAGTGGAGTGATGTCCCTTGGCGAAATATAGCAGGAATGAGAGACAAACTCATCCACGATTACATTGGGATTAACTACGCGATTGTTTGGGATGTAGTCAGAAACAAGATACCCGAAATCACGCCAATCATCGCGCAAATAATTGGGAGCGAGTCAAATACCTAAGATTAGGTACAAATCAAACTATTGTTTTCCAAACAGCCATCCCACGCTGATGCAGGTGCCTCGAAGATCTTGATAGGGAAGCAGTTTGTCTGGTGGGGTAAGAATGGCAGACCAACCCACAGAAACGTTCAGACCCGCATACAACAACATGCCGATTCCGGCATTGATGCCTAGCGCAGTATGCGCTTTACCAAATTTGCCCGGTTCAGGGTCTTCGAAATACGATTTTTTTAAGCGATCCCGCTCCAGAT
>JALHPW010000311.1 GCA_022842255.1 Saprospiraceae bacterium
ATTTTCCGCTACGCCCGCCACGCTGTTGTTGGCCGATATAAAGTCGTTTTCCACCTGGTTCTGAAGTTTTTGGAACTCCAGTTCGGAAACAAGGTTGGTCTGCGTTTCCGCAATCACCTCATCCATGCTTTTTTCAAGGTCGGCCAATTCAACGCCCAGATTGGCGATGCCAAAGCAAACCAGACCACCGGGGTCTTCCAGTTCCCAAGGAAACGACCCGGCAAACACTGCCTTTTGTTGCTCGTCCACGATGGTTTTTTGCATCCGGCTGCTTTCGCCCTGGCTGAGCAGCATGCCAAGCATCTTAACGGCATAAAAATCCTTAGTGCCCTGTGGCGGGATGTGATAGGCATAGATTACAGCTGGCAACTGCACATTGTCAAACACGGTATCGCGTACCACCGAAGTGATGGGCGGTTCCTGTGGGAATTTCCGCTGTATCTCGCCCTTGCCACGCGGGATGTCTTTGAAGTAGATTTCAATCAACTGCTTGGTCTGCTCGATATCAATATCGCCTGCAATGCTCAGGATAGCGTTGTCAGGACGGTAGAAGTCCTTGTAGAATTGCTTGTAATCGGCCTCCACCGCCGCATTCAAGTCCTCCATCGAACCAATAGGCGGCGTTTTGTACGGGTGAACGCGGTACAACCGCTTCAAGGTTTCTTCCAATACCATTCCGTATGGACGGTTTTCATAGGATTGGCGGCGCTCTTCCTTGACCACTTGCCGTTGGGTTTCCACTCCCACCTGGTCGACTTTGGCGTGGAGCATACGTTCGCTTTCAAGCCAAAGGCCAAGCCCTAGCTGATTGGAGGGCAGCACCTCATAATAGTAGGTACGGTCGAAGGACGTGTTGGCATTGTTCATGCCCCCTGCATTGTTGATGTAGTCGTCGAATTCGCCACGCTTGATGTTTTCTGAACCTTCAAAAAGCAGGTGCTCAAAGAAGTGCGCGAACCCTGAACGTTTGGGTTTTTCATTTTTGGACCCCACGTGGTACATCACGGATACAGCCACTATGGGGGTTGAATGGTCTTCGTGCAACAGCACTTTTAGGCCGTTGGGCAGGTCGTATTCCACGAACTGGATGTTCTGGCTATTTACAGCACTGGTTAGAAGCGCGGCCAGGGAAAAGAGCAAAATAGTCTTTTTCATGTTAAAATTGATGGTATAAATTGCGGTGCAAAAGTCTACAAAAGGGAATTCCAAGCGGTATTGATTCGATGAAAGCTTTGCTAGGCTAGGCCAAAAACGCAGAAGCCGCCCAATCTGTCTTTTCGGGAGCAAAAAAATAGCGAAGAAACGACCGAAATCGCTCCTTCGCTATCATTTCATGGGTTGACTAACCAAATCTATTTCAACAACACCCCATTTTTCACTTTAAAAGCCTGTACCCTGGTTTTGAGTACATTTGAAAGCGGATTGTCGCTCAACACCAAGAAGCTAGCCTCGTAGCCATCCTCCAGCTTTCCGATTTTCCGTTTTGGGAAAATGGCGCGCGGGGTGTTCTCACAAAGGATTTTCAGTGTGCGGGCATCGTCGAGTTGGCCCAGGCCAAACCAATAATTCAATTCCATCCGAAGTGTACGCTGCGGGTCGTCGGAGCCCATAACCACGTTTACATTGGCGTCCAACAAGCGTTTCAAGGTTTTTTTGTGGAATTCTTGAATAGGGGCCCGGTTGGCAGCACCTTGTGCATGGGAAATGAGCAACACGAGTGGTGTTTTTTTCTTGGCCAATGCCTTGAGGTCAGCATCGTTCAGCTCAAATTTTTTGGTTTCACCCGTGCCGTCCCAGTTATGGCCTGGCAAGTTGGCAAAGCCATCCGCCCCAAGTTTTAAACCCAGGCGGAGGTCTTCCGCTGTTTCAACATGTGCGTACACACGCAGCCCGGAACCATGTGCTTTTTTGATAACCAGTTTGGCGGTTTCCGCAGAAAGCCCCTTGCCTTCTTTGCCACCATTGTTTTGAACGTCAAGCAGATAAATAGAAATTACCCCTGGGTTTTGGGCTTTGATTTTGTCCCAATTGGCACTCAAAGCAGCTTTATTGTCAATAAACCAATAGCCATTGCCCAGCATTTTTTGGCTGGTTTTCAATTCTGCATACCGTTCGCCCCATTGTGCAGGGTTTTTGACTTTGTTGGCAGGACCTTCATATTCCAAAAACGGACTGCCCAGGCTACAAGTGATGGCCCCGTTTGCAAAAATGGCATCGGGTGCCGTAGGTTTGTTCAATAGAGGAGCCGTTGCTGAACGCCCTTCCTGTGTATTCCCCAATACTTGCAGGTAAAAAGTGCCTTCGCCCATGTACTGACCCAATGTATTGGCCGCAGAAGGGTTTTCTGAAATACTGGAGCAATGTGCGTCGCCAAAAGGGGGCACCACCCAGCGGCCTTCAAGATCGATTACGGAATCAATCTTAACAGGCGCTTTTTTGCTCAGCAAACCGTTGGTGCTGTACCAGGTGGCAGTTGCAAAACCTTGCCCGTCAAACCATTGTCCGTTGCGAAATTCATAGTTTTTGCCGGCCGTTTGTGCAAGCATAGCTTGGCAAAACAAACCGATTAGTAAAAAAGATGGAAGTATCCGTTTCATTTCAAGATGTTGACTTTGAATGGATTAGAGAATAATTTTCAAAAAAAGACCTGCAAAAGTAGCCAGCCGCCCGCCAAAAGGGTAGAGGTTAACATACTATTGGTAAAACCCTTCAAACTACCTTCGTCCCATGCGTTACGACGTTATCATCACCGGCGGTGGCATTGTGGGCCTGGCCACTGCGCTCCAATTGCAGCGGCAAGGCCCCAGACTGCGGATTGCCGTACTGGAAAAGGAAGGCCAATTGGCCAGTCACCAAAGTAGCCACAACAGTGGGGTGATTCACAGTGGTATCTACTATCGTCCAGGCAGCCTTCGTGCCACCAATTGCAAACGTGGGTATGAGCAATTGCTACAGTTTTGCAGGGAAAACAACATCCAACACGACATTTGTGGCAAAATCATCGTTGCTTCTGAGGCAAGCGAACGCAGTGCTTTGGATAAAATCCTTCAACGTGGCATTGAAAACGGACTGCAGGGTATACGAAAGATAACTGCCGAAGAAGCCCGTGAAATCGAACCAAACGTCCAGGCGGTAGAGGCCGTTTGGGTACCGCAGGCGGGCATCGTCGATTACGGTACCGTGGCCCATAAATACGCAGAAATATTTCAAGCCAATGGGGGAGAGGTGTTTGTAAATCAAAAACTTGTCCGCGTTAAAACTGAAAAGACAGCGGTGGTGGTGGAAACTTCAAATAGCCACAATCAAGGGTTAAGCCTGGAAGGGAATGTTTTGGTCAATTGCGCCGGACTTTATTCCGATTACGTGGCCCAACGCACAGGACAAAACCCAGGGGTTCAAATCATCCCGTTTCGGGGCGAATACTATGAGTTGAAACCCGATTCGGAGCATTTGGTCCGCAACCTGATTTACCCGGTCCCAAACCCCAATTTCCCATTCCTGGGCGTACATTTTACACGGATGATTCATGGTGGGATCGAAGCCGGACCCAATGCGGTATTGGCTTTTCGAAGGGAAGGTTATTCCCGTTGGGATTTGAATATCAAGGAATTGGTTGAGACGCTGGCCTTTCCAGGATTTCAAAAGATTGCCTGCAAATATTGGCGTGATGGCTGGGCTGAAATACAACGCAGTTATTCCAAAGCCCATTTTGTGCGCGCCCTTCAACGATTGGTGCCGAGTATCCAAGCCGACGATTTAATACCTGGGCGTTCAGGTGTCCGTGCCATGGCCTGCGACCGCGAAGGCAACCTGCTGGATGATTTTCTAATCCTCGAACACCCACGTATCCTCAATGTGTGCAATGCGCCCAGCCCGGCAGCCACGGCCTCGTTGGCGGTAGGGGAAACGATTGCCAAAAAAATCCTGGAGCGATGCTGACCATCTACACTTCGCCAAAATTTCAGCCAGAAAAGGAATACGCCTTCCATGTCCTGCTCCACGAGATGCTGGGACTGGATTATAATATTGAATATCAAGATATTACAGGACATTTACTTCGGTTGCCCAATGGAGGGGAGTTGAAAACCGAGGATGATTTTGCTAAGCTTGAACTTTCCGAAAGTTTCAAACTTTCGGAAAACTGGAGTTCACCATCAAGTTTATCGTTCATCGTTCATCGTTCATCGTTCGACCCCTTTGCCGCCACCTTTTTCATGCTCACCCGCTGGGAAGAAATCAACGCTACAGCGCTCGATGTCCACGGACGTTTTCCAGCCAATAAATCCCTTGCCTGGCAACAAGGATTCTTGCACCGCCCGGTGGTCAACGAATGGGCGGACGAACTCTGGGACAAACTACTCCAACTCGGCTGGAAAGGCGTGCGCAAGCACCGAAAATTCCAAATTTCGCTGAGTTGCGATGTGGACCACCCCAGGCTTTGGTGGTCAGCCACCGATCGCTTGAAGACCTTGGCCGGGTCAGTTTTCAAACGCGGGGACTTTGGCGAGGCTACCTATTGGCTTCAAAATCACATATTTAGCCAAAAAGACCCCTACGATGTTTTTGATTCCTGGCTAGACCTATTTGAAAAAAACAACCTCGTGGCGCAGTTTAATTTTATGGGAGACAGACCGCCAGAAAGCGATTGCTGGTACCCGCTTCGACACCCCTTTGTGAAAGCCTTGATGGAAAGGATTGCTACTCGAGGGCATCGGATTGGTTTTCATCCGAGTTATGAGGCTTTTGAAAATCAGGAGGTTTTCAATCGGGAATTGGAGTCCCTTCGCGCCATTTCGCCGCTAGACATTACGGCTGGGCGCCAACATTACCTTCGCTTTGCTGCGCCCAAAACCTGGCAGATATGGGAAGCCGCCGGGTTAAAAGAAGACAGTACGCTTGGTTACCCAGAAGCAGAGGGCTTTCGCTGTGGTATCTGCCATGATTACCCGGTGTTCGACACCCAGCAGCGCAAAATGCTCCAGTTGCGGGAAAAACCACTCTTGGCGATGGATGTCACCCTGGCGCAGTACCGCCGCTATACTCCTGAACAAGCTTCGGAACGTCTTGCAGAGCTCCGCAAAACGCTAGAACGACACGGCGGCGATTTCACCCTGCTTTGGCACAATTCGTCCTGGAACACGCCACAGTGGGAAGCGTGGAAAAATGTCTTTCATTCATTTATCTCCAGCTAATGTTCCATGTGTAGTCACCTAAAGTATTGGCCAACACCTTGTTGCATATTGTTTTTGTCCCTCCAAACATTTGCTCAATCCACAAGCACCCCGCTTCGAGCACCCACCTACGAGGTGCTCAGGCGCTTGGAAATCAAAACCGAGGTCCCCAGTTCAAGTCACCCTGAACTCAAACCAGGATTTCGCAAGGATGCTGCCGGTTATGCGTTGAAACTGGACTCGCTTGGCACCAATCTTCTTTCCAATCGCGACCGCGCGGATATCCAATACCTTTTAGCAGACAACAATGAGTTTTTACCTGATACCAGTCCATACCTGCTTCGCAAGCAACGACGTGGGCTGTTCCGCAATTTTTACCAAACTCCGGCGCATTTTTTTGAGCTGAGTACCCCTGATTTCCATCTGCGGGTAAATCCCATGTTCAACTTTTATTTGGGGCGCGAATTGGGTGATTCCGCTTTGCTTTTTCAAAATCAGCGTGGACTCGAAATACGCGGAGATTTGGACAAAAAGCTGTTTTTTTATACCAATGTGGTCGAAGCACAGGCACGCTTTCCAGGTTATGTTGCCCAACGGGTAAGGACATATTCAGCAGTTCCGGGGATTGGGTTCTACAAAGGGTTTAAAAGCAAAATACTGGGCACTCAGGATGCCTACGATTTTAATGTCGCTACAGCTTACCTAGGGTTCCAGGCCACCCGGCATTTTGCAATTCAACTGGGACACGGCAAGCATTTTATCGGGAACGGCTACCGCTCCATGTTGCTGTCGGATTTTTCCGCGCCAGCATTCTACCTGAAACTGGACACCCGGGTTTGGCGGTTTCACTACCAAAACTTGTTTTTAGAACTCAGTCCAGTATCGCAGGTCAATATTCCCGACGGCATGATTTTGCCCAAAAAGTATGCGGCTATCCATTACCTGAACTACAAGGCGGGCCCGCGGCTGGCATTAGGGTTCTTTGAGGCAACCGTATTTAACCGCAGTCGGCAATTTGAATTGCAATACTTGAATCCGGTCGTTTTTTATCGAACCGTGGAGGGAATGATTGGCAGCCCCGACAATGTTTTGCTTGGGTTGGATGGTAGATGGAACCTACTTCGACGCG
>JALHPW010000312.1 GCA_022842255.1 Saprospiraceae bacterium
ACTTTGAGTAATTTTGCGGCTCAATTTCAAGCATGATTGACGCACCTAATCCTTCCAAGACCTTCTATCCGGCAATATCGGCCATCCGCGCTTCCGGGAAATCCACATCTTTCCAAATCCAAGGTAAAACCGATAAAAATGTGGGCCGGAACATCCAACACTTCTCCTATCTAGACAAGGACCTTCTTGGTATCCACTGGACAAAATTTGCCCAAGCGTCGTTATTGCTTTGGAATAATAAGCTGCCAGCCTACGCCAAGGCTACGGCAGAGAAAAAAGTGGTCAATGACCCAATGACGATAAAGGACGATAAATGACCCAATGACGATTTACAAATCACTAATAAATAAAGATAAAACCCTGGCAGTCATCGGGTTAGGCTATGTCGGGCTACCGATTGCGCTGGAGTTTGCGCGGCATTTTCGGGTGATAGGGTATGACCTCAATAGGGAGCGCTTAGAGCAAATGAAACGTGGGGAAGACCCGAGCCGCGAACTCAGCAAAACGGATTTTGAGGGGAGGGACATTACATTTACCAATCAGTTGGAGGAATTGGCCAAAGCACATTTTTTCGTAGTGGCAGTGCCTACCGATATAGATGAACACAAAGTACCCGACCTCGGTCCGCTCAAAAGGGCCGCTTCCGACCTTGGGTCTGTTTTGAAAAGCGGCGATTACGTGGTGTTTGAATCCACCGTGTACCCAGGTTGTACCGAAGAAGATTGCCTGCCGGTACTGGAATCTAAATCTGGCCTGACATTGGGCGCCGACTTTAAACTCGGATACTCCCCTGAACGTATCAGTCCGGGGGAAAAAAACAAACCCCTGACCCAAATTGTCAAAATCGTAAGTGGATCCGATCCGATGGCCTTGGACGAGATAGCCAAGGTATATGGGCACATCATAGCGGCGGGAGTATATCGTGCCAGCAGTATCAAAGTAGCCGAGGCAGCCAAGGTGATTGAAAATACCCAGCGCGACCTCAATATATCATTGATGAACGAACTGGCTATTATTTTCGACCGAATGGGCATTGATACCCAGGAAGTTATCAAAGCAGCCAGCACCAAATGGAATTTCCAGAAATTCTACCCCGGACTTGTGGGAGGGCATTGTATCGGCGTGGACCCATACTATTTACTGCATAAATCAGTGGAACTGGGATACGAACCACAGGTCATTCTCAGCGGCCGCCGGGTCAACGACGGGATGCCCGCTTGGGTGGCCAAAAAACTCGTGCAACTGCTCATCAAAAACGGCAAAAGTCCGCACCAATCCAAGGTATTGGTACTGGGAATAACCTTCAAGGAAAACGTGGCGGACATCCGGAATTCCAAGGTGGTTACGCTTGTCCGGGAACTGCAGGACTATTTCATACAAGTAGACATTATGGACCCACACGCCTCCCCGTTGGAAGTTACGAATGCGCATAATTTGACCCTATCAAATTCAATGTCAACAGATTACGATGCAGTGGTGGTAGCGGTTTCCCACCTGGAATACCGCAAGCTCGAGCCGGCATTTTTCAAATCCATCATGCGCGAAAACCCCATTTTGGTAGACTTGAAAGCGCTGTACGATAATCTTGACCCGGAGATGGAGTATTGGAGGTTGTGAGGGGATGGGGTGATGAAGTGATGAAGTGATGAAGTGATGGGGCAAAACCAGTTCAAAAAAACGAAATTACGCACTCAATGTGCTATTATTCAAATACTTACAATTCAATTTTCATAGGTTTCCGCAACGTATGAAAGGCGAAGCCTTGAGTTAATATTCAAAAAAATGCTCTACTATGATACAAATGGTTGACCTCAAAACCCAATACGCTCGAATCAAGGACGAGATAGACCGCGAGATGCAGGAGGTATTCGATTCCTGTATTTTTATCGGCGGACCCAAAGTCAATGCTTTTCGGGAAAACCTCGAACAATACCTCGATGTCAAACACGTAATCCCCTGCGCCAATGGCACCGACGCGCTTCAAATCGCCATGATGGCCCTCGGTCTGAAACCCGGCGATGAGGTGATTGTACCGGCCTTCACCTACGTGGCTACCGCAGAAGTGATTGGTTTGCTGGGACTCACCCCCGTTATGACCGATGTGGACCCTGGCACCATGAACATTACTGCGGCACACATTGAGGCTGCGATTACGCCCCGCACAAAGGCCATCGTTCCCGTACACCTCTTCGGACAAAGTGCCGATATGGCACCCATCATGGCTTTGGCCGAAAAGCATAATCTCTTTGTGATTGAAGACAATGCGCAGGCCATCGGGGCCAGTTATGTGGTCGGATGGGATACTCCAGACCAACCACGCCTTAAAAAAACGGGCACCATCGGTCATTTTGGTTGCACCTCGTTTTTCCCCTCCAAAAACCTGGGCTGTTACGGCGATGGCGGTGCCTTGATGACCAACGACGATGCCCTGGCAGCCAAAGCCCGCATGATTGCCAACCACGGCCAATCCAAAATGTATTACCACGATGAAATCGGAGTAAACTCCCGGCTCGATGCCATGCAGGCCGTAATTTTGAACGCAAAGTTGAAAAACCTTCCCCTGTACAACGCTGCGCGCAATGACGCAGCGAAATACTACGATCGTGTTTTTTCTCAAATTCCACAGCTGAAAATACCGGCCCGCGAGCCAAATTCCACCCATGTGTTCCACCAATACACCCTACAGATAGTGGCTCCCAACCCCACCGCGGTTCGAGACGAGCTGAAGGCTTATCTACAGGAACAAGGTATTTCCTGCATGATTTACTATCCTGTACCACTTTACAAACAGCCCGCTTACGCCCATTACTGGAAAGGCGGCGAACTGCCCACAACCGAAGCCTTGTGCGCATCCGTATTTTCACTACCGATGCACTCTGAAATGAACGAGGAAATCCTGGCCAAAATCACCGGAGCAGTGAAGGCGTTTTTTGAAAAAAACTAATTCAATGAACAATTTCGCACTCATAGGCGCCGCAGGGTACATCGCACCCCGGCATCTGAAAGCCATACGCGACACAGGGCATCGGCTGGCCGCGGCCTACGACCCGCAGGATTCCGTGGGTGTGCTGGACAGCTATTTTCCAGAAACCGATTTTTTTACCGAGTTCGAGCGCTTCGACCGACACCTCGAAAAATTGAAACGCGGCGGTCAAGCCATAGATTACGTAAGCATTTGTTCGCCCAATTACCTACATGATGCCCACATCCGTTTTGGATTGCGACATGGCGCGGACGTGATTTGCGAAAAGCCGTTGGTATTAAACCCATGGAATGCAGAATCCTTGAAAATCAATGAACTAGAATCCGGAAAGCGAATTGCTACCATACTTCAACTGCGACTTCATCCGGCAATTATTGAGTTGAAAAACAAGGTAGCCCAAAGTGCTTCTGGCAAAAAACACACCGTCGATTTGACCTACATCACCGCTCGAGGCAATTGGTACTACACCAGTTGGAAAGGGGATATTCAAAAATCGGGTGGTATCGCTACGAACATCGGAATCCACTTTTTTGACATGCTCTCCTGGATTTTTGGCGAATTACAACTGAATCAGGTCCATGTCCATACTCACGACCGCGCAGCCGGTTTCCTGGAGTTCGAAAAAGCGCAGGTTCGCTGGTTCTTGAGCATCAACGCTGATACCTTGCCGCCTGAAGCCGTTGGGAAAAGAACTTTTCGCGCTATTTCCGTGGATAGCGAGTTGGTAGAATTCAGTGAAGGGTTTACAGATTTGCACACCCTGAGCTATCAGTCTGTCCTGGCAGGAAATGGTTTTGGATTGGATGACGCCATGCCCTCTATCCAAATGGCGCATGATATTCGGAACGCCGCACCGCTGGGACTTGTGGGCGATTTTCACCCCTTGGCAAAGTTGCCATTGGCTAAGCACCCGTTTGGAATGTACCCCGGAACTCCGTTCCGGGAAATTTAGCATCGGAACAGCGTTCCAATGTACCCCGGAACGCCGTTCCGGGAGTTATACCATCGGAACAGCGTTCCGATGTACCCCGGAACGCCGTTCCGGGAGTTATACCATCGGAACGGAGTTCCGATGTACCTCCGGGGCCACAACATCATGAAAAAAATCTTAGTAACAGGCGGCGCAGGCTTCATCGGTTCTAACCTGGTGGATGCATTGATGGCAGATGAACGGTTCGGCTTGGTGCGGGTGCTGGACAACCTTTCCACAGGTTTTGCAGAGAACATCGCCCACCATTTGAGCAACCCTAAACTTGAATTTATACAGGCGGATATCCGGGATTATGCAACCTGCCTTGCTGCTTGCAAGGACATGGATTTCGTGAGCCACCACGCAGCACTCGGCTCTGTGCCTCGGTCTATTTCAGACCCATTGTCCACCAATGCCGTCAACATCACCGGGTTTCTCCATGTACTTCAGGCCGCAAAGGAATCGGGTGTTCGCAGGATGGTGTACGCGGCTTCGTCTTCGACGTATGGCGATAGTTTGGAATTGCCCAAGGTGGAAGACCGCATCGGAAAGCCACTTTCGCCCTATGCTGTGACGAAGTATGTGAACGAGCTGTACGCCTCGGTCTATGCACGTACCTTCGGCATGGAATTGATTGGGTTGCGGTATTTCAATGTGTTTGGCCCACGCCAAAGTCCGCAGGGGGCATACGCCGCCGCGATTCCGTTGTTTATCCAGCAATTGTTAAATGGCACATCGCCCACCATCCATGGCGATGGTTCGCACAGTCGGGATTTTACCTTTGTGGACAATGCCGTTCAAGCAAACTTGAAAGCCCTTTTTTCCGAAAACAAAGCAGCCCTGGGCGAGGTGTTCAACATCGCATTTGGGCAACAAACTACCTTGCTGGGATTGTTTGAAATGTTGCGCAACCTCTTGAATGTCAGCACCCCGGCCCATTTTGGCCCGGAACGGCTGGGCGACATCCCCCATTCTCAAGCCAGCATCGAAAAGGCACGAACCATTTTGGGGTATTCCCCTGAAATTAGCCTTGAAGATGGCTTGCGACAAACGGTAGCCTGGCATCAGGGAATATCAAACCATCCGTCCATCTAATCCTATCTTTCTGACTTTGCTCGAACTTTCCGAAAGTTTGAAACTTTTGGGAAGTTGAAACGAAACGAACAAATGAACAGACTACTACTACTCATCCTTTTTCCGGCACTCGCCTCCTGTGTTCAACACAAGGAGTTGCTGAATTTTAACGAAGGCCCAGCGTTCCCAAGCGAAGCGCAGCCTATAACTGTCGTGGCCGATGTTCGGATTCAGGCCGATGACCTGTTGGAAATCGGCATCTATGCTGAAAATCCGGCCGCGGTTGCCCCCTTTACGTTACAGGGAATCGGCGAACGCACCAAAGAGCAAAACAACGTGGCAGGAAATCACTTTCTTGTAGATCAGGCAGGCGATATCGACTTTCCAGTGCTGGGCAAAATACACCTCAGTGGACTCCGTGTGGAGCAAGCCCGCGATACGTTCAAACTGAAGCTCCAACGCTATATCACCAACCCAATCGTGAACGTCCGGTGGTTGAATTTTAAGTTCACCGTCCTGGGCGAAGTAAACCGTCCCGCCACCTACACCTTGCCCGAGCGCAGCGTGACGGTACTGGAGGCAGTGGGTTTGGCAGGCGACCTGACCAATTACGGCAACCGAAAAAACATCCTGGTAATCCGTGAGCAAGACGGGAAACGCGAGTTTGGACGCGTGGACTTGCAAGACCGAAATGTGTTTACTTCCCCGTATTTTTATCTCAAACAGAACGATGTGATTTACGTCGAACCGCGCAAACAAAAGACGGGTGTGGTGAGCGATCAAGCAGCCAAGGTGTTGCCCTGGGTATCCGCCGGCGCGATTTTGGCCAATGTGGTTATTTTACTTTTTCGATAATTGCAAACAACAACACGCCGACACAAAGTGCAATACAATAGGGTTGTGGCGTTGTGCTGTCGTGACAAATAACATCCTCGAAACTTGACAAAATCAGACCAATTCCCCCATTTTTTCGCTTCAGAGGAAAAGGCTTTTGACTTGAAGGCACTCCTGTTCCATTACCTGCTGAGGTACTGGTATCTCTATCTGATTTTCCCGGCAATGGGCTATTTGGGGGCATGGGTTTATTTGCGCTATACCGTGCCAGAGTATGAGGTAAAATGTTCCCTGCTGATCAAGGATGAAAAAAAAGGAAGTGGACTTTCTGAAAACGCTTTGCTTCAGGAACTGGGCGCAATTCAGGAGACCAAAAACATCGAAAACGAAATCCAGGTCCTGAAGTCGCAAACGTTGATGTAGG
>JALHPW010000313.1 GCA_022842255.1 Saprospiraceae bacterium
CCTTGACCTGTTTGAGCTTTCCTTGAGTATTGGATTTGAAACCATTACCGTCGATTCTTTTCATTTTGTGGATTCGAGCTGGAACGGCAGCATGTGGGTGGTAATCGACACCGTTTTTGTATTTGAATATTGGGAAGGATACCCTGGTTTGAAATCGCTGATTGCGGAAAGGCACATTGCCATCCAATCCGAACTCAGCAATGATTTTGGCGTGGAATGCCTAATCCCAACCGAAGAGCCTGCCCTACCGCTTACTGGATTGAATCTTGAAATCTGGCCCAATCCTACTGCCGATTGGCTCCAAATACGAGCTCCAGAGGCTGGCGGCACCCTCTCCCTTTTCGATGTGCATGGCCGATTGTTGAAAAGGGGGCAATTTGAAGGAACACAATTTGCAATATCTGTATCCGACTACAAACCAGGCGTCTATTGGGCGGAGTGTGTGAGCTCCAAGGGTAGAAGTTTGGAAAAATTCGTTGTGGCCCGATAGAAATGGCCGCCGCTAGAGGTTAAGTTTTGGAAAAAAGCAAGGGCCCCGCTGTAAAAACAGCGGGGCTTTTTTTACTTTTGCAGGTCTTTTAATTTAATCCGGATGTTTTTTTGTAATCTCATGACTGCTATGGCTTTGCGCCGCTGACTTTCCCGTTTTTGAGCTGAATACCTGTCCTACCTGTTTTTTTGATTCGGTTCGATTTTTGCCTTCGGAAAAGTACGCCCGTTCTCCACAGGGGTCATCTCCCAATTACTGGATTTTTTATTTGCTTGGCATTGGTTGCCGAGCGATTGCTTTGATTTTTATCTCATAATCAAATTCTCATGAAAAAAGGTTTACTCCTTGTATTTGGACTCCTCATTTCTTTTGTGGCATTTGGACAAGTTCAACTTTCCAATGGCACCCCATCTTTCACCCTCGATTTCTCCAGTGCCATGCCCACTTCGGCAGGTTCAAACCCCAGCACGGCATTTACCGGAGCGGGTTTCGAGCCAAACACAGTGGTGTTGGGCAGGCTCAATTCCAATGCCTGGGCCGTGACCGGCTGGAGTGACGGCGCCCTTGCATTTGGCGGCACCCGGACTACAGGGGATTATGCTCGTGGAGCGGTTGCGGCTGCACAAACCACTGGCGGGATATACGCTTTTACTGGTGCTCCACATTCGGCAGCCAACCCCGCGCTGATGATTCAGCCAGGTGGCAGCGATTGGGCACCAGGCACCTTGACTTTGCGTATACAAAACAATGGGACGACCAATATTACCCAGTTGGCCGTTTCCTACAACCTGTACAATCGCAATGACCAGGGACGTGGCAACTCTTTCAATTTTTCCCATTCCGCTGATGATGTTACCTATACCAATGTGGCTGCGTTGAACTTTACTTCTCCGGCAGCACTAGATGGGCTAGGATGGGTATTAATTGGCAACAAATCCACCACCATTACAGGCCTGAACATCGCCCCAGGCGCATTTTATTATATTCGTTGGAACGGTGCAGACGTGGATGGAAGTGGTGCGCGCGACGAATTTGGCCTAGATGATATTGTAGCAACAGCAACGTTTGCCTGCACCCTGACCGATGCCGGTCTCACCAACGTTCATTGTGAAGACAACAACGAAACCGGCAATGACGATACCGATGATTATATCTGGTTCGAGCTCAACCCCACGGGCACAGACCTGGGCTCTGGATACAATGTGACCGTGAACACCGGTAGTGTGCTTTTGGACGGAAATACTGCCCCCACCAACGTTCCATACGGCATATCCAAGTCTTTCCGTTTGCAACAGGGATCTGCGGGCAGTGGGAATGTCACCGTCACGGTTACGGATGCCAGCGGCAATTGCTCAATTATGGTGCTGGTGACTGACCCTGGCCCTTGCTCTACACCGTTTTGTGTTTTGGAAAATTCAGGCCTGAGTGAAGTGTATTGCGAAGACAGCAATGAAACTGGAGGCGACAATACAGATGACTATATTTGGTTTCAACTTAACCCTATCGGTATAGCGCTCGGTGCAACTTACAGCGTTTCGGTCAATGTGGGCAGTGTTACCCAAGGCTTCAGCAACCCACCCACTGGTATCGCGTATGGTGCCCCCACCTTCTTCCGTTTGCAGGCCGGCTCGGCTGGCGGCGGGGACGTGACTGTGACCATTACGGACGATAGCGACGGCAATTGTACCCTAGATGTACTGATTGAAGACCCCGGAAGTTGCTCGGTGCTCAACTGTGACCTCGAAATCACCGATGTGCAGGTCACTGACGAAACCTGTGACGGAGATAATGACGGCACCATCACCATCACGGCTTCTTGCAATACCTGCGCTTCGATTGAATATTCTATTGATGGGGTGAATTTCCAGGCAAGCAATACCTTCACTGGGCTTGCACCCAATACCTATACCATCGTGGTGCAAGATTCAGGCGACCCAAATTGCTTTGCCGAAGACAACGCCACGGTAGACGCAGGGGATGGCACTCCGCCCGTTTTTGACCAGGACCCACTGCCCGCGAACCTGAGCATCGAATGTTCAGACCCAATTCCAGCGGCGGCCACCTTGACCGCTACCGATTTTGTGGATGGAAGCGTTCCCGTAACATTCGGGGAAGTGGAAACACCCGGTCTTTGCCCACAGGAAAAAACCATCACCCGCACCTGGACCGCAACCGATGCTTGTGGCAACAGCGTTCAACACACCCAAACCATAACCGTAACGGACAATACGCCTCCCACGCTGAATGGTTTGCCCAATAGTCCGCTCACCTTGGAGTGCGACCAACCGCTACCAGCAGTACCTACCGTGACCGCGAGCGACCTCTGCGATCCAAGCGTGTCTGTTGAATTCAACAGCACCACCGAACCTGGCAGCTGTCCGCAGGAGTACACCTTGTACCGTACCTGGACTGCTACCGACGATTGTGGTAATACCGCGACGTTCACCCAGACCATTACGGTAGCCGACAATACCGCCCCTGTTTTCAATCAAAACCCACTCCCGCAAAACATTACGGTTGCTTGCTCCGATATTCCGATGCCGGAAATGTTGGACGGCACCGACAATTGCGACCCAGGTATTCCTGTGCCCGTTATTTTCATCAACGAATTCCACTACGACAACACAGGGGGCGACGTTGGTGAATTCATCGAGATTGCCGGAACAGCCGGAACCGACCTGTCGCAATACCAACTCGTACTGTACAACGGCACCGGTGGAGCACCTTACAGCACCATCGTGCTGAGTGGATTGATTGACAATGAGGCAGGTGGTTTTGGAGCGGTTTCATTTGCCTACCCGGTGAATGGAATCCAAAATGGTGCTCCTGACGGCATAGTTTTGGCCACCACCGGCGGAATGGTCATTCAATTCTTGAGCTATGAAGGTGCATTTGTAGCCGTTGGCGGTGTGGCCAATGGAATGATGTCGACCGATATCGGCTTGCTTGAAGTTGGAACCGAGCCAGTTGGCTTGTCCCTGCAACTCACCGGCGCAGGACAGGAATATGCCGATTTCACTTGGGTAGGCCCTATTGCCCAATCGCCCGGCACCTTGAACGCAGGACAAACACTCAGCCCGCTTCCAGGTGTCATTCCGGCTATGTTTAGCCAAATGATTGTGGGCGGCGATTGCAACGGCGAATCCACCATCACACGGATGTGGCAATTGAGTGATGCTTGTGGCAACTCCATTACCCATACCCAAACCATCACGGTGACCGATACGGAAGGCCCCTCCTTCTCGCCTCCACCACTCCCGATGGACATCACCATCAGCTGCGAACAACCCGTTCCGGTGGCGCCTACGCTCACCGCTGCCGACCTCTGTGACGTACCTGGTATGCAAACCGAAACCGTTTGGATCAATGAAATCCACTACGATAACACAGGAGGCGACACCGGAGAATTTATCGAAATTGCTGGGACAGCAGGTACCAATCTTGCCAATTATACCCTCGTTTTGTACAACGGTTCAAACGGAACATCCTATAATACCATGGTACTTTCCGGCATCCTTCCAAACCTGGCCAACGGTTTTGGAACCCTTTGCTTCGGGTACCCTGTTGATGGCATCCAAAACGGTGCGCCTGACGGGATTGCTCTGGTTCACAACGTCATGGGCGGCATGGTTACCCAGTTCCTCAGCTACGAAGGGGTATTCACAGCTACCAATGGCCCGGCCAACGGCATGATGTCGACCGATATTGGTGTTCAAGAATTGGGCACCACACCCGTCGGTTTCTCGATCTACCTTACCGGCAATGGCAACGATTACGCAGACTTCACCTGGACCGGACCAGCTGCCGCTACCAACTGCGGGGTAAATACCGGACAGACATTTATCGCTGCATCTCAGGGGCCTACAGTGACTTTTGAGGAAACGAGCGAACCGGGCGCTTGCCCACAGGAAGGTTTCATTTACCGCACCTGGACGGCCACCGACGATTGTGGGAACGAAACCGTGCTCAATCAGACCATCACCATTGTGGACAATACGCCCCCAACGGTGAACTGTCCTGCCAACCTCACCCTCAATTTGGACAATTTTGGCAACGCATCTTTGTCCCTCAACAATATAAACTTCACGTATTCAGACAATTGCTCAGACGTAGACGACCTGACGGTGCTTCCATTCCCAACCCAGTTTTTTGACTGCGACGACGAGGGTACTACTGTGCAGGTTACCATTTCAGTAGAAGACGAATGCGACAATGTAGGCTCCTGCACCATCAACGTGACGATTTCGCCACTGGCCCGTTGCACGCCCGTCATTCTCATCACGGACCCCTGTGTTTGCAAAAACAACGCAACCACGCTCACCAACGGTCAATTTGGCGAAACCATCAAAATCGAATCGCTGGCCGGCAAAACCTGGACCATCATTGCCAATACAGGGCTTTATTCGGCAGGTAGTCCGGCACCACCCGCTGCACCGATTTTGATCCCGGTAGGCACCACCTTTACCGAAAACCCTGCTTTGAGTGGCGACTATTACCTGTCAGGGGTACACGTAGATGCTCAAGGCTATTCCATCACCGTGCGCAGCGAAACCGGGCAAATCCTGTCAATCGGCAATGGCTGCCAGTATCCAAACCCAGCCATTACGTCTGATTTGACGGGCCCATTCTGCTTGTTCTCCGACCCTGTGCCACTGACCGGAATACCTGGGGATGCCAACATTGTCAGCCAAGGCTTCACTGTAAATGGTGTGCCAGCCACGGTGTTTGACCCTTCACAAGGGGTTGGACAATATCAGATTGTGTACAGCGTGAACGGTGGCGTGCCCAAAGCATTTGGTCCGAACGACCCTGGCTGTATCCAAACGGTGACCAAGTTTGTGAACGTATTGGCTACGCCAACCAGTCTGAGCTGCAACGACTTTGTGTTGATTTCGCTCGACGACGCGACCTGCTCCTTTGAAATTTTGCCCGACATGATCTTGGAAGGCAGCTATGGTTGCTTCGATGACTATATTGTAGAACTCGACAAGACCATTCCATTTGGAAACGGACCTTGGGTTCCTGCTTTCGTGGATGCTGGCGACATTGGTAAAACCTACCAAGTCCGCATCACCCACCTGGTGAGCGGCAACAAATGCTGGGGTAATGTCAAAATTGAAGACAAAAAACCACCGGTGCTTACTTGCGAGAACTTCTCGGTTCCCTGCAACACCCCCGATTTGTCGGCCAACTACCTGTTCAACACCCTGGGTATTTTGTCGGCATTCCCAACGGCTACGGATTGCCAGAATTTCACACTGAGCTATATTGATGTTCAAACCACGCAAAACTGCGCTTCTGGTTTGACCAAAATCATTACCCGCAAATGGACTGCCGTGGATGCAAGTGGCAATACTTCCACTTGCGAACAAACCATCGGCCTCATCCGTCCAACCCTGGCCGATGTGACCTTGCCGCCCGATTATGACGGCATCGACGCACCTGGCTTTAACTGCACCGCTGCCTACCCCACCCCACAATGGATTGAGGACCAAGGGCTTCAGGGCTATCCGCACGTATTCGGGTTCCCAAGCGGCTGTAGCATCAACTGGGAATACCATGATTTCAAAATCGAAATTTGCGACGGCACCTATAAGATTCGCCGCGAATGGACCATCGTGGACTGGTGCATCGGGGATGGTATCATTTTGAACCAGATCTTGAAAGTAGAAGACACGGCTGGCCCAAGCATGGCTTGTCCGGCCAACCTGACCGTTTCGGTCAATCCGTTCCAGTGCTGCGCTACGGTGGATTTGCCCAATATTATCATTGAAGA
>JALHPW010000314.1 GCA_022842255.1 Saprospiraceae bacterium
CCGCCGCGCCAATGGCACGCAAGGTATAGGTAAACAATACCGTTCCATCGGGCAAATCATTGCCAAAGGGGGCATTACCATCGTCAAAGAACGAGAAGTAGAGCTCCCCGGGTCCGTTGACATTCACAGAGGCAAAACCAGTTGCCAAAGCTTGAGGCACAACTGGCGAATAAGTAACCAGTTGGAACATGTTCGGATCCCAAGTGAATGGGTAATCCAAAGTGCTGATATTGCAGAAGTTAGAGGCTTCCACGGAAACCGTAAACTCCTCGCCACAAGCAACCGGACCGCCGGTATAAACGTGCTCAAGTGTGACCTCCTTCACGACATTCACCACCACCTCAAATGGGTCGCCCAAGCAGGTATTGCCATCAAATGGACCTGTCGGGTTCGGGCCCGGGTTCGGGCCGTCAGACTGAGGAGTGAAGGTATAGGTCACAGAACCATTGCAGACTTCTGGAGCCAAGCTGAGCGTTTGTGTAAAATGCGGGGATCCAGCCAGCGAACCATCATTGTGGAAATACACAATCGCATTACCGTTTGAAGACCCCAATACGCCAGCGGTAGGGCTAGCGGTCCAATTGACCCGAACGGGGAAACCTGCGGTAGCTGGGTTCACCGAAGGCAAACCAGCAAGCGGGTCAAAGTTCAAATTCACCGTGCCGCCAGATACAATTTGTACATCCGCAGGGTCAGTCAAGGCTGGCTTTGGATACACTTGCGTATTCTGTTGGAACCCACCAATCGTAGCGGTACAAACCTCCACATCGGCATAACGGGCATTTTCAACACGGAAGGTCACGCG
Organism: Saprospiraceae bacterium; assembly: GCA_022842255.1. Classification (GTDB taxonomy): domain Bacteria; phylum Bacteroidota; class Bacteroidia; order Chitinophagales; family Saprospiraceae; genus M3007. The sequence goes on from JALHPW010000314.1 coordinate 806, forward strand.
ACCGCGGTCGAACGAACCCATTGCATTGTTGATGGCTTGTGCAAAATCGCCAGGGTTTGTACTGCTGATGGTAATGGTTTGCGTGGCCGCAAACGTATTATCATCTTCCAAATCAGCCGGGTTATTGGCATTGGAGTTTTCCTCCAAGGTAACATCGACCAAAACATCTTCTGTGGAGGTAGTAGTGATGGAATAGCTCACTACATCACCGGAGCAAATTTCTCCTGCGTTGTTACGGGTTACGGCTACCTCAATTGGAGCGTAAATCTGATAAATCAAGGTGATGGTCTCGCCCAAACAATCGGTCAAAGCGTCATAGTCGCCATCACTGTTCGCATCATAATAGGGGGTGAAGTTTTCGCTCATCCAGCCATAGGTTCCGCTAGCCAGATTGTAAGGGCCATAGGAACTGGAGAAGAAAAATGGCGCACCCACAGCCGGGATGTTGAAGGTATCCCTTGGGACTGGGATTGGTGTCATCCCGTACAGTAGATTGGTTGTGCCATCCACAATTTCTTCGAGGAAACCAATACCCGGCGTAGCCAGGTAATCATCGTACACAAAGCCTTCGCCCGCACACAATTTCAGGGTAATCGTGTCAGGCCCCGCGATATTGTTGATACTTTGTACATCCCCGCTCGTAGTAGTAACCGTGATGTTTTTCACCAATGGTTCTGGATATACCGTGATGGCAACGTTAATCGGGGTGCCATCAAAACCGTTGGCGGAAGGAATTACAGTAATAATCGCCGAAAGGTTTGCATCCGTTGTGTCAGGGCCAGCGATAAATGAAATGTCACCCGTTCCTTCATCCTCCAAGCCAATTGCGGTGTTGCTGTTAGACCAGCGGTAAGTCGCTCCAGCGCCGTAATTCCCAGAGAACGTGATGTCAACTTGAGAACCACTACAAACTGCAACCGAGGAAGGGGTCGCTGTAACCGTCGGTACGGCGTAAATTTTGTAGTTCAGAAAAATCGTATCGCCCACACAATCGCCCGCAGAAAAGTCACCGCTGTCATCGTTGTCTGAATATGGAACAAAGACCTGGTTGATGGTACCCGTGGTATCACTTGGGTTCAACAGGCCATAACCCAACGCCCCACCATATACGGTGCCAAAGAACGTGGCTGCATCATCCGGTGCGATATTACTAGGCCCGCTCACAAGAGGCAGTCCTACTCCGTCGTAGGTGGTGTTGCCAGAGGAAACGTAGGAGCTGAGGTAGCCAATATTACCGCTGTCTACGTAGCCGGACAAAGTCAAATGATTGCCTGCTAAAAACTGAATAGTCCCAACGTTTAATAATGAGTCATTGACTTCATTACCTGTTAGGTTATCCAAATATGCAGGACCATCTACCTCAGAAGCAGCTGTAAACGCAAAGAATGGAGAAGGAAGAATTTCCACAACCACATCAGCCACTGGACTGGCGCAACCTGAAACCGTTTCCGAAACTAGGATATCTGTAATTAGTAAATTACCGAAAAGGTCGTTTTCACCTAGTAAAATAGAATCAAGTACTGCTTTCAGGGTATCATAACCTGAGTCAATTACGATTTCATAAAGCAAGGTATCAGAAGCTAAATCATAAACGATTTTCGCAGAGATGTTAAACTCAGTTAACGGAGCAAAGTCGTAAGCTGTCTCGTCGAACAGCAAATCGACGGTTTCCCCTGGACAAACCGGGCCTGATGGGTCAACTGTGAGTGTTGCATCCGGAATCGGGCTGACGTTTACGGTAAAGCTTGCCGTAGCGGTGCAATCATCCACACTAGTCACCGTCACGGTGTAGGTAGTGGTAGAAGTAGGTGAAACAGTAATAGCGGTGGTGGTTTCCCCATCATTGCTCCAAACGTAGGATATGCCACCAGAAGCGGTAAGGGTAACCTCCCCACCTGCACAAATGGCGCCGTCATCTTCACCGATGCCTGAATCTTCTGTTGCAGTAATCGATGCGCTTGGCAATGGATTGACCACAAGGTTCAAATCATCGAGGGTGATAGCGCATTCCGTAGTTTCATCCGTAACCACGATATTGGTCAGGGAAACGGCACCAAACATGGTACCCTGAAAATCTACACCTTCTATATAGGTGTCAAATGCACCACTTGGTATATTGGTATAATTGATTTCTCCCATGGAGGTCCCATTGTCATCTTCCAAATCAGCTACAATGCTAAACAGGTGTCCGGTAGCCCCATTGTCCGTAAACGTAAGGGTCACTTCACCGCCAGCACAGATTTCCAATTCACTCAGGCTTACTTCGACATCTGGCAAGGCCTGAACTTCTATCACAACCGTATAGTTGGTTGAAAAACCGCAGCTGTTCACCACGGTCAATACCGCGTTGTAACTACCTGGAGTCGCCCCCCCCGGAATAGTCCAGGAAATAGTACCGGGCGCAGCAGGGACTGGGGTTGAAGCAACATCCACAAAGCCTTCGGCTTCTGCATCCACATCAAAATCAATGGAATAGGTATCCGCATCCTCCGCCGAATATTCAAAATCATATTGAAGTTGCCCTTCACACACAGCAAAATCAGTTGGAGCAGGGGTCAAGCTAGGTGCGTTCGCACACACTTCGCCATTTACAATGACATCCCGCAAGAATAGGTCGCCTGTAAAATTCGAGCCGCTGGAAAGTCCATAAATACGGAAAGTAATGGGTTGGCTAACATTGAGCGTAACCCAGCTTGGCCAGACGCGGTTCACGCCACCACTGTTGCAAAGGTTGCTGGATTGTGGGTTGCCAGGATTGACGGTTACCCAAGGATCGGTACCGACCTTATACCCATAACGCATGGCTATCGGTCCATCGTCGGCGGTACCTGTGAGGTTTTCACGCCGCGAGCGGGTTGAAAAACCCGTAATCTTAAGCCCGTAACCAGCATCAGGAGCCAAGGTGAACTCAATAAAATCGCCATCATTATTAAAAGTGGTGACGTTAAATACGTTCGTGGTAGGCCATCCAGTGGCACCAAAGCCCTCTGTCAATCCAGAACAGCCAAGGTTTGCACTGGAAACACCCATGCCGCGGCCGAGGCTTGGCAACGCGTCATTGGCATTAGGGTCGACGTAGTTGGCAGCCCCCGAAGAAGCATTGGTGTACTGAAAAATCACCTGGGCATTACCCCCGGTCAGGCCAAAGCCTAAAAATACCAGGGCAAAAAGCACCAAACGCGTCGTCATTTGTCTTGCAAGACAATTGGGTAGGGTTGGTTTCATAGAAAACTAATTTGTTTCGGTGTGAGAAAAAAGTGAAGGGAAGATTATGATGAGCAATTGGAAATGGCTGGATAGGTTGAACGTCTAGCGTTTAGATGTTGAGGGCTGAGGGGTTGGGCGTTCAGGATGTTTATGGAGAGAAACCCCCACTAAATCCTAAAGCACAAACCCTAAACCAAAAGAAGATTGTCGAAATTAAACGTACAAATAACTAATTACCAACGAATTACCGTCGGGTGCGCTCTAGATGAGACAGGCGGACAATGAACGTCCGTATAGGCGGGAAATCTGTAATCGGATTAGGTTGGCACTGCCAATTAGACTGCAAACTTAGAAAGCCTCCGGCGTTCGCAGCCATCCTTAACAAGCCTTGTTCAGAAATACCCTTTTCAGGGTATGTTTGGATAGCAACTATTGTGCCATAAATTGGGTAGGCGTTAACAAAAAAATGGCGCCCCCCGAAACTTCGGACGACGCCTTACTGACAAATGAATCTTCCTTGGATATTGAGCCTAGTCTGTTGGTAGCATACGGTTGATCAGATTTATACCCATTTTTTATTGCTTCATTCCAAATTACTCCCGCACAATTTTCCGCGTTGCCCAACCTTCCGATGTCTCCAGTTTCAGCAAATAAATCCCGGAAGGCAATTGCCCAACATTCAATTGTTTTTCAAAAACCGTCTGCCGGATTAACTGCCGACCCGAAAGATCGCATAGGGTAACCACCACGGGCTCGTTTGCTGCAATCCCTTCAATATCAAAGCGGAGCACATCCGATACTGGGTTGGGTGATACCGTAACCCCCGCCAGTGTTTCCTCCGCCACTTCGGTTCCCACCAAGGGAGCACCCACATACTTGAAAAGGGCTGGAGCTGCCGACGACATCAATCGACCACCTCCGGCCCAACCACTGCTGGGGGAGGCAAAACTTATGGCGTTCACGGATTGATTCAGGTTTTCTACCGTCCAGGTGGCACCAAAATCTTTGGTCAGCGCAATCTTCCCCGCAGCAAAATTGTAATTGGTGGCCAATGCATACGAACCCGGAGCTCCCGGTACCGCAATGATGTTCCACCTGCCTACCCCCGGTTGTTGCGAAAGATTGGTCCAGGTAGCGCCACCATCGGTTGTTTTGGCCACCTTCGACAGCCCAAAATCACCTGTATAGTACAGCAAACCATTCAAATGGTCCTGGAATGCAACCGATAGTATGATGCTTGTAGACCCAAACCCGGTATTGAAAAACTCAGAGGATGCACCATAATCGGTAAACCGAATGATTCGCCCTGCCGAAGTACCATTCCAAAGCGTATCCCCTACCGTACTGGACATATTGGCACCTGAATTTAATATCTGGAACTCATCACTTTGGTATCCAGCAGCCGTTCCGTTCGTCCAATTACCGCCGTCGTTTGCTGAACGACTGATGGATTGGCGGTTGTGTGCCAACCAGTGTTGACCATCCGGAAACTGATTCAAGGCAACACCTGTACTGGTATTGTTATGCTTTTTCACCCAGACTTCTCCACCATCGGTGGTCTTGTACAATGATCGGCCAGGCCCGGTGTTGTAATCCTGTGTTGTAATCCAGGCAGTCAGGGAATCTTCTGCCACAATTTGGAAGCTAATGGTACTAAACGCCGCTTCGACTGGTTTTACCACCCAGGTTTGACCTCCATCTGAAGTGCGAAGAATTATCGGCATTACCGATGCAGGAATTGGCGCTTGGTAATACTCCTTGGAAGCGACGGCCCAAACGATTTGATCACTTACCGCAGAGATGCTGAAAATCACTACATTGTCGGGTAAAAGCCCTGCGGCCATCGGCGTCCAGCTTTGGGCGGGAAGTGCCGCTGAAGAGGCTATTATGAGCAGGGCGAATAGGAGTTTTTTCATGTTAAAAATTTTTGGTGGTAGTTGAAAGGAAGCTATTGCTTTGCAATACTGCGGGTCAAATGCCCTTTTGCGCTACTCACGGTGAGGGAGTACATCCCAACGGGTAGATTGCTCAAATCAAATTGGACATTCGCCTGGGCCGTTTGCTGGGTTGTTTTTTGGTCGATTAGCCGTCCTTGGGAATCGTGGAGCAAGAGCATGAAATCCATTGGCTCTGCCACTTCAATTTGCAGCTGTAAAAAATCGGTGGCGGGATTCGGGCCCAGTGTCACCTTGGCATCCAGCTCGCGGCCAGAGAACAGGCCTACCAGCGGACTACCATTGTATTTGTACATTCT